>JANNUY010000540.1:0-5738 GCA_031414155.1 Acidobacteriota bacterium | reverse complement strand
CTGCCAACAAGCGAAAATCCATTGGTAATCCCATACATGCGATTTGTCTTCGACTTGCACACCGGCGAACCGCTCTTGCCAAAAGCCTCGCGCCGTCGTCGTCTCAAGCCAGTAACTTAAAACTTCTTCAAGCTCTCCACTCGCAATCATCGCGGGCAAAGCCTGTAACTCAGCGTCGAAGTGCTGCCACGACCTACGCCAAGAAGCCCACCCCCAACAAAGCGGATACCGCGAAAACCGATAACTTTCCGACGTTCGATTTATTTCAGGATAAAAACACGTGCCGCCAATATGAGCGATGCGTTCGTCGTCTCGGTAATAAGTCAGTAACTCACTGCAAAACCGAAAAAACGTAGGATCGGGCAAACAGTCGTCTTCGAGAATAATAGCTTCGGCAACCTGCTCAAACACCCAGCTAATCCCTGAAGCCGGACGCAGGCCGCAACCTAAATTTTGAGTGGCGTAATTGCGCATAACTCGACACTCCCAATCAACCTGTTCAAAGATAACGCGTGTTGCTTCACATAAAGCCACGTCTTCCGGCCTATCGGCTCGCGGGCCATCGGCGATCACAAAAAGCGTCGCAGGCTTCACCCGACGCAGGACTTCAAACACACGGCGGGTCACATGCGGGCGATTGAAGACAATCACCGCAACCGGCGTATCCAATTTCACCTCGCTCTTATTCATCTTTAACCGGTGCAGAATGCGACCACTGCAAAATCGGCGACTCAAAGTACTGAAAAGAAAGTCGCGCCATTAAAAATGCGATAGGCAGTGCAATGCTCGCACGTAAAAAATAATATCCCGCTGACCTTACAACCCAGCTATTTTGTTGCGCTACCCAATCGAATGCCTGCAACAGCATCAGGTGAATTAGGTATAAGCAATAACTCCAAACACCACACTTGCGAAGCCAAGCTACGCGCAATAAACCGGTAACTGTCCCTCCCTCTCTTGCTAAAGACTCCGCCAGCAAGCCTAAAAAAATCAACTGTGCCACGCTAAAAAGTAACATTGCTCCTACTAGCTTTTGGCGACTCAACAAGCCAAAAGGAGTCGCGCTGAGGGAAAGTAACACCGCCAATCCCCACGCAGCCTTCACCACCTTTCGCCCAACTTGTCTGGGCTTTTCTGATAGAAAAAACAAACAAGCCAGCAACGCCCCCCAAGCTAACCCGTCCAATCTAAACCAGGTGAAATAATAAATATCCGCCTTCGTGATAAACCCAATGCCGCGAATTAATGGCTGTCCGAGTGCAATCCCGGCGGCTAACCAAGTCAGTCGCCGCGGCGTCAACGCGCGCACGACCCACGGCCAAAATAAATAAAAATGTTCTTCGACCGCGAGCGACCAAAGCGGCCCATAAACCAACGGCACGCCAAAAAGCGAAACCGTGTTGGAAAGAAAAAATGCGCTCAATAAAACAAACCGTCCCGCGTTGGCATAACACAACCCGATCACTAGCAGCGCGAGGAAATAGATTGGCAAGATGCGCAGCGCTCGTCGCCAATAAAAGTTGCTCAAATAGCGCACGTCTTGCCGAGTTCTTAACAAGACACCAGTAATCAAGAAGCCGGAGAGAACAAAAAATAAATCAACGCCCAACCAACCAAGATTAGTTACCCAAACCAATATCCGTGCGAGGCCTTCCCACGACTCGCGCACCATTTCATAGGCAAAGGCGTGATACGCCATCACCATCAATACGGCCAGACCACGCAAGCCATCCAATTCGGGGATGCGTTCAACCTTTTTTGAATTATGAATGGAGTCGAAAGTCAGAGAGGCTTCAGTCACGTAAGTAAGAGTAAGGCACTTGTTGAGGTGGTTGTGCTGCTGCCGTCCAATAAGGCGGCTGCCAGGATTGGGCGATAACTCGTTTCGGCCTGGCAAATTTTAGCATCAATAAAATGGGAAGGGTTAATTGCGCCAGTTCGGTCGCCGCGCCGAACAAACCGCCGCGCACTAATGCCGCGATGAAAGCGAAAAGTCCGCAGGAATAAAGCAATACCGCCGTTTGTGTTTTTACGTTAAGCAACATCCAGCGATAGCTCGTGCCGATCAAAAAGCCTAGCAGCAAAGCGCCTGGCACGATTCCCATCCAGCCAAATTCCAGAAACCATTCGCCAACTAACGAAGTGCCCGCGCTCGCGCCGTTGAGGTAAGCCAATGGGTCGTAACGCTGCGTCATCTGGCGATTGATATTCTCAGGCTTGTCAGCCCAAAGCTGGCGCGGAATCGGAAAATAAAGAAAACGCAATAAACCCTTGCCGTAATTGTAATCGTAAGTATGAGGAACCGAGTTAATAATCGCTACGAGATAATCGAAAATTACGTTATCACCTTGCGAATTCATATCGTCAATCACCTGGTCTACTTGTACCAAAGCCAATCGGTCGCGGACGGCATCGGCTCCTTCGTGCATGGTCGAACGGATATATAACCATGACGCAGAGAAAATCAGCAGCAGGACAATCATCGGCAACGTGCCGCGTATATTGAATCGCTTACGCAGGTAATGCCGTTGCAATAAAACGGCAAACAACAAGTTAATTAAAAAACGACGGCTGCCTGAATAGGTTATTTCCAGTGCGCCGTAACCTAAAACCAGCGCAAAAAAGACATACCATTGAAACTTATTTTTCTCTCCACGAATGACCAAGAAAGAAAGTGCGATCATTCCTGCGCCCACTAGCATTGTCAGGTTGGCAACATAAGGGTTTTTTGCAGAGATATAATAACGCGCCGTCCGCTCGGTGTTAAACGTAGCGTCCCAGCCACCGCCCAAAACGAAAATGACATAAAGATAGGCGACTACGCCGACGGCTATAAATATCCATGCAATTGAGCGAATGCGTTGAGGTTCGAAGGGCTGATTAAATACCGTGGAAGGCGCAAACGTTCGCTGTCTCGCCCAGTAATAACCAATTTCAAAGGCTAGCAAACCCAATGCGCTGGCTAACAGCGCCAGCGTCAAGGTAGTGCGATCAAGGTAAACACCTAATAAGGTCGTAGTAGCTTTCGTGGTCAGCAGGTAAATCGGGCGCACAATAAAAAAGAAACCGTAAAGCGAAATGAATAAGTAAATCGGCTCGAAGACATCAATCTTTCCATCCCCAAAATGTCCGCGAAAGATGGGATAACACGAAAGGCCGATAAGGACAGAGAGGCAAAGGGAATGCTCCCAATAAAAGACAGACATCATCTCCAGCGAGATGAGCATCACGCCTAACGCCAATAAGATACTTAAAACCTGTCGCTCCATTTTTATGTTTCAGGCTGGTTGCTTGCGCAACGTAACGAAGATAACCAGTTCGGATAAAACGGTTCGAAAAGCCAGCGTAACGGCGACTGCCAGCGCCGCGCCTAATAACCCCTGCCAAATAATCAGAGGGATACTCACAATCAATAAAAACATTATGGTGGTCGTGTCGTGTCCGACCAGCCAAACGGGTTGAGCGTAAACGATCAACATCCCACGTAACAGCGTGGAAATAATCGCCAGCGTGCAACCTGCTAACACAATCCAAAAAAGTTGCGGATGCGCGGCGTAAGTTCCGGCTCCGTATAAAACATCTGTCAGCTTCGGGCCTAACCAAGCTCCGCCAATGAACGCACCAATCATTACTACCACAATCAGGCCGTGCAACTTGCGCCAATAAGAAATGGTGTCAGCGCCTAATTTTTGCTGTGCCACCATGCTCAACAACAGCCCTGACAGCGGCTCGACGGGAACCAGAATCATATAAGCCGTATTCGTAACCTTGAAATAAGTGGCGACGGCAGCCGCTCCCATTAGGCTACCGATGACGAACCGATCCATATTTTGCAAAAGCGCCTGCCCGATAACGCCCCAGACAAAGACCCACATTTGCCGCAGCATTGAATGCGCGATTACGCGGTCAATGAAATGGCCGCCCCGCCATTCCGCTTCCCGCCACGCCAGAGCCAGCGTGAGACCCAGCGAACAAACACTTGCCAACAACCATCCGACATAAGCGCCGGTTTCGGCCTGCCACCGATAACCAGGAATGACTAACAATAGCGCCAAGCCATTGGCAGCTTGCAACGCATAAAACAAACGCATCCGAAATTGCATGCGCCAATAGGTTTGCAGCAAAAAATAAACAGTGTTGGCAATGCCGCTGAAGCCAAAAGCCAAAACCTTGAGATAGTTTTGCTGCAACCAATCGGGTTGCCGGAAGGCGACGACCAACAACGCAATGAGCAAGGCCGTCGTCGTCACGACCGCGCCTAAGAGTGCCGCGCTGCGAACTGCCACAGCCTTTTCCGCGCCTGACCAATTGAGATTCCGCCGCAGCAATAAGTTGTGCAGCCCTGCGAAAACGCCGCTTGCCAGCACCAAAACCAAATTACGAATCAGCAGCAGTTCGCCAAAAGCCGCCGCGCTCATTCGCTGGCCGAGATAAGGCATCAGCACTAATTTCTCGACCACGATGGCAACGCTAAAGGCTGCCATTGCCAATACGGTATTCGTGACAAATTCTTTGGTCGCGCCTTCTGCCAATAACTTTTTCGTCAAGGATTTGTTCGCCTACCGCCGTTATGTCTGTTGCCAAAGCTCAGGTCGCTTCCGCTAATTTGGATTGAGCGCCGATTATCCGTGGCAACGGAGCAGGGTCAAGCGGCAAGCACCTTACAACAAGCCTTTGCACATTAAGGCTTTGCACGATTCAGTCGGAACGTGGTTTACTGCGACGCGAAAAAGCCGCGAGCGAAACATCTGTTCGCCCTTTTGCTTCCGTAATAAAGGAAGCAGGAAGTTTTGAAGGAGTATCAGGTGCTGGCACGCGCGAGCCAAGCCCTTTTAGAATCATTACTGGATCAAAGGCGCACGATGACGATAGACGAAACCAAAGAACTAATTCCGTTGTATGCCCTGGGCGCGCTTGACGCCGCGATGAACCGCGTTGTCGAGGCGTATCTGCGACAGGCTGCACCCGCCGAGCAACGCGAAGCCGACGAATTCCGCGAAGTCGCGGCGCTGTTGGCTTATGCCTTGCCAGCCGTGGCAGTTCCGGCGGCGTTGCGCGAACAATTGTTGAACGATTTGCCAGCGCAAGCCACGGCGAGGACAGCGAAAGTGTTAGCCTTCAAACCGAAGGCGGCGCAACCACAGATGGTGTCGCGCCCGTGGACGCAGTGGCTGGCAGCGGCAGCGGCGTTAGTGATGACGATGGGTACGGCTTATTTCTATCGACAAAATCAAACGCTGCGGCAAGAAAATCAGGCGCTCGCGCAACAGGTCGTCGCGGTCAAAGCCGAACAACAAGCCCAAATCGAACAGGTACTCGCGCCGCTCAATCGCATTCTCACGATGAAAGGAGTAACGGCACAAAACGCCAGCGCCAAAATCGTGTGGGACGTTCCGCAACAGCGCTGGCTGTTGCAGGTTTATGATTTGCCCGCAGCGCCGACCGATAAAGACTATCAGCTTTGGTACGTGACCAAAGACGCGAAATTGAGCGCGGCGGTGTTTCGCCCCGATGCGCGCGGACGGTATACGGTCAAGCTGGATTTGCCTGCCAATGTGAATGCCGAAACGCTCGCGGCGACAGCGGTTACGCTCGAACCCAAAGGCGGCGTGCCACAACCGACAGGACAGTTTTATTTGTTGGCGCAGCTATAAACCTTCCATAAAACAGCCACGGGGGAAGAGGGGAACACGGGGAAGAACAAAAACAAGCTGGCAATCTGTTTCCCCGTGTTCCCC
>JANNUY010000539.1:0-1975 GCA_031414155.1 Acidobacteriota bacterium | reverse complement strand
CGAAGGGCTAACTCATCACGCGGCGCAACCTTGGCGAGGTTGCGCCACCGTTGCCGCCGCTTCTTTTCTTTTCAATCTTCAACAGCCTCTTCCGTTTCTTCTTCCAACACCTCGTCAAAGTCGGCTGGCGGCGTTTCGTCGTGCGCTGTCGCCTGTGGCAGCTTCGCCGCCGCCGCGCGCACGTCCAGCTTCCCCGTCACGATGTCGGCGGTCAGGCGCGTGCGGTATTCCTGCATCAGGGCGATTTCGCGTTCGGTGCGGGCGATGGCGGTATTTAGAAGTAACAACTCGTTCGCCAAAAATGTATTGATAGCTTCTTGCTCATTTAATGGTGGAAGTGGCAGTACAAGATTCTCCCAAGAATCAGTTCGCAGGCAACAAGTGCCGTGGCCTGCAATCTCAACCAGTTGTAGCAAATCGCGTTGAATTCCAGTGAGAAGAGAAACGAAATAATCAGGTAGCAAACTTGGCTTGGGAAGCAACGCTTTCATGTCCTGATTTACAGTGACCGGAACCTTTGTTATTGCAGTGGGGAAAGTTCTAGCCAGAATCATCCCTCTAACTACGATCAGGACAGCCGGTGGTTGAATGAGACTAACGCTGGTTTGTCGAAGAGCGGCTTCAGTAATGTGGTCGCGCGAGTCCCATATCTCGCGCACCTTCATGTCTTTTGGACTCACCCACGGAATTCGCCCGCCCCAAAATTCTGCGGCACTTTTACTTGGCGTCATGCCTCCAACCGTCGAAACCAAAGACTTAATCTTGCGAGCCTCCCAATGCGCCGGAATGTCGCCGAGCCACGGAATGCCGGAGGGCTTGAGCTTCGCATCAGGATTGAGGCCGCGCGTGACGGCGCGGTGGATGATGGCTTGTTTCTGTTCGTTCAAAAGCGCGATTAGCTTCCGCTTGGCGCGGATGAAGCCGTCAACCTTCCGGTTCGCGTGGTCGAGAAACCGCACGATTGCAGCTTGTTCCTCTTCAGATGGCATTGGCAATTCAGCACGGCTTAAGCGTTCGTAATCAATATTCTGACCTTCACGAATGCCCGTAACGAAAAGCGATAAGCTATCTATAAACTGCTTAGATTTGAAAAAATGTGAGTAATAACCAAAGCCCGCATCTTTGCGTGGCATAAGAACAGTGTATGCAGGACTGATGATGCCTCGACAATGAGCAACTTCAATTCCACCCTGAAAAGAGCGAAGACTGATCACGTAATCGTCAGTTTCTACCAACTTCAAAAGGTGCAAATCCTTCTGAGCCGTAACAGTGCGGGACCCGTAATCTTCTTTTTTCACCACGCCTTTTGTTTGAGTGGCTGCAAGTAATGGCTCGCGGGGGAATCCCTTTTGCACTCGCTCTTGAAACAAAACCTTTGTGCGCCGAAGTTTCCATCCGGTTGGATAACGACCAAGCCACGGAAGCCCCGACTCTTTGTATTCCGCATACGGTTTGAGTCCTTCGATCACGCCACAACTCCTTTCGTGATTTCGCTCAGCAGCCCTTCGGTTTCTTTCTCTAAGGCCAGAATGTCGGCGCTGATTTCGGCGAGCGTACGCAAGGCGGGCGGTTGATAAAAATGCCGCGTGAAAGAAATCTCGTAGCCGATTTTGGTCGCCACTTCATCAAGCCACGCATCGGGCGTGTAAGGCAAAACTTCGCGTTGGATGAAGGCCGCAATGCCGCCTGCTTCGAGCAGCGGGACTTGTTCGTGATCGCGCAATTCGCTGTCGGGTTCATATTCGACGACGCAAACTTTGCCCGCGACTTCGGTTTCATAAAGCCCGTGCAACGCATCGGCGGACGCTTTGCCGGGCTTGTGCAATTTCCTGATGACGGGCGGCGCGCTTTCATCACGCCAACTCACGGCATTGAAGATAATCTTCAAATCAGCGGCGCTCGGCTTGAGCTTGAGCTTTTTGAGCGCGGCTTCGACCGCCTCACGAAAGACGTTGTGGTCTTCAAACAAACCGTC
>JANNUY010000538.1:0-3377 GCA_031414155.1 Acidobacteriota bacterium | reverse complement strand
GCATCGAACCAAAGCTGGTTGTGAAAGAGCGTGGCGAACTGAAAGTCGAGACTGTCTTGCCCTACGCGCGTGCGCAAACCGCTGCGCGAATCGCGCCGCCAGCTTGATTTGCCGCTGTAAGCCTCAGCCGTTTCAAAGCCGTCAAGCTCAGTCGTCTTGAGATAAAAGTTCGGTCGTTGCGTGATGATTTGAATCTTGCCGCTGCGCCCGTCGCTGCGGCGCGTGAAGGTTCCGCTGGCTTGCCGTGTAACGATGGCCTTGAACGCTTTATCGCCGCCCAGCGTTTTCGCGGCTTGTCTTAACAGCTTATCTGCTGAAATGTTTTGGGCATTTGTCATAATGACAAACGCCAACAGCCACAGGCTGCTGCGTATGAGGCAGGCCGTGAGCGAATAAACTGATCGTTTCATGTTTCCTCGAATTCTCCTGAATAGATTTTTGCTTGAACGGGAAAGCGTCTCGACAGAACGCATTGAGTTAGATTCGATTGCGAAAATTATCTTTAAGGTTTTGCTATTGATTGCGCTAGCAACAACCGTGACAAGCATGCCCCTTTCTTTTAAGCTACCGGCTTTTCAACCTTAACCCACAAGACTCATTAGCGAAAAGGAGATCAACGATGATTGAAACGGTACTTAAAGTCGCAATTGTAATTGGCATATTGGTGATGATAGGCGGCGGTATCAAGATGCACTTTGAGAAGAAGAACAAGTCCAACTCAGGGCAATGATCTATTGGCGAAGCACTCAGCTTTTATGGCTTCGCCACGACGAACGGATTCGTCTCTAACTCACGACGATAAAAAACACGCGGACGCTGAATGCTGCGTTTGGTTGGGTCAGCGTTTTTTTCTTCGCCTGACACGAAAGGCACGAGTTGAATCTTGGCGAGCGAGCGTGCCTGGTTTTCGCTTTCCTGCATTTGGGGTACGCGCTCAGTCGCGTAATCGAACCATTCGCGCGTGAGAATTTGTCCGTCTTGGGTGTCGCGGTCGGCGACGGATTTTTTCAAGCCTTCTTCAATCAACGCGAAGGTCAGATAGCCGTGGCCGAGTTGCGCCGTTTCGAGCGCAGCTTGATAGCTTTGCGCAGCCGTCAAAATTGACATGCCTTTTTCGTAAGCGAGTTGCGCGAGGCCTTTCGAGTTCATCGGGCCGCGGCGCTGTTCTTCTGATTCGAGCGCCTGACCTGAGTTACAGGCGTCAATCACGAAAAGCATTTGCCCGGCGTCAATCGCGGCAACGGATGATTCGAGATCAAGGTCTGAGACGCTGCGTTGCAGGATGGTTTGCAAGCCGTTGGCATCGAGCGCAGCGCGCGCGCCGATGTAACCGAGATCGTGCGGGATTAGATAAAAATGTCCGCCGTGCGCGATGCCGTGTCCGGCGAAATAAAGGACGACGGCGTCTTCGGGTTGCGCGGGTTGCAGCCGTTGCAACGCCGCAGGCGCATTGGCGGGCAATGCTGTCGTATCGCCGCCCAAACGTTTCAAGGCGAGCAACATATTGGCGCGCGTGACTTCGCCGTCGAGCAACGCAACGATTTCGGTGCGTTCGTATTTTTGCAGTTTCGATTGTTGCGCGCGCACCTCTTCACCGAACGTCGTCGCATCGGCTACGGCGTATTTCAAATTGAACTGTTCGTTCGCATAACGATTCACGCCGCAAGCCAGCACGTAAGCCACGCCCTTGCGGCGCAACGATTCAGCGCCCGTGATAGTTAGCACGGCATCTGTGCTTTTGATGTTGTCGCGGTTGAAGGCATACGCCGTCAGCCGGTTCTCGCCTGCGACGATTGGCAGCGTCGCTTCGAGCGTCATTTGCTGCTTACCCTGCAACACATCGCCGCGCCAGACCTTGACCAGCGTGCCGTTGCGGAAAAGCCGCACGTCGCGCGCGCCTACCAGATTGTTCGGCTGGCTCGTCGCCGGTTCGCTGATTTCCAATCGCACAGTGACATTACGTTGACTCGCTTGCCCTTCAGCCGCACGCAAGGCCACGAGCGGCTGTCGGCGGTCTTTGAGCGATACGTCTTTGACGGCTTGCGGACGTTTGCCGCTGAAAAAATCAGCCAGCAAGCCGGGCGTGAAAAATTCATTGAAATAGACTTCGACCGGCGAGACGTCGTCTATGTTCGCCGAAAAGCGCCAGAGGATTTGCCGCCACGCGCCGGGCGTACCGTCAAACAATCCGTCGGGCGTGACGACCAGCCAATCGCCGCCGCCATTCATTGTCACGAGCGTAGCGAGCAACGCGCCCGACGACGCATCCCACAACTTGGTGCTGCCGTCTTCGCCGCCCGAAAACAACAACTTGCCGTCAGGGCTGAAGGCCAGCGCATTGACTAACAGCGCGTGTCCGCTCAGCGATTTCAATTCGCGCCCGCTCGCCAATTCATACAGCTTGATGGTTTCGCCGCCCACGGCCAGCGTTTTTCCGTCAGGGCTGAACGCGAGCGATGACGACCACGCGGGCAACGTGAGCGTTTTCACTTCGCGCGGCGCGCTCGGTTGCGCGATGTCATAAAGGCGCAAGTTGTAAGCCATCATCTGATCGAAGTTGCCGCCTTGCATTTGATTGATGTTGAAGCCCGCGCGCGTTTCCATCGCGGCGACGGCGAGCGTTTTCGCATCGGGGCTGAAAGCGATTTGCTGAATGTTCATGCTGCGATCAAGCGCGATGCTGCCGACCTCGCGCGCAGTCGCCGCATCGTTGAGTTTGACGGCAGAGCCGCTCCACGCCACAGCGGCGAAGCGTCCGTCGGGGCTGAACGCGGATTGCAGATTGAAATCCATGAACCCAGGCTTCGCATTGCGCAAGGCGCGCGGTTCGCCGGTTTGCTTCAGGTCGAAAAAGCGTACGCCCGCGCCCGCTTGTCCCGCAGCCAGTGCGGGCACCATCGCGCCGAGACCAAGGCTGCCGGTCATCTGCTGCATCATTTCCATCATCTTGCCAATGTCGCCGCTGTTGCCGAGTTTTTCCATCTCTTTGGCTTGCTTTTCCATTTGCTCAAGTTGCTTTTTATCCACCTTGCCGCCCGTCATCATCGGCGGCATTTGGGGCGGCATTTGGGGTTGCGTTTGAGGCTGTGCAGCGGCTGCGTCGGCGCTGCCAAAAGGCGGAGGCGCTTCGGCGAGCATCAACTGGCTGCCGTCCTGATTGAGCGCGAGTTGTTTTAGTTGGCGTTTGGTCGTCAACGCTACGTTGCGGACTTCGCGGCCCGTGCGCACATCCCACACTTTGACTGCGCCCTTGCCACTGGGTGCTGCGAAAAACTTTCCGTCGGCGCTCAAACTGGTGTTGCCTGATTTCTCGAACAACTCATCGCGATTGCGCGCAGCCGTCGCGTCCAACGTCACAGTACGCACCGCCAGCCCCG
>JANNUY010000537.1:0-11107 GCA_031414155.1 Acidobacteriota bacterium | reverse complement strand
AACAACCGCCGTCGCGCCAAAACGCACGGCTTCCGTGAACGTATGTCCACCAAAGCGGGCCGTTCGGTGATCAAGCGCCGCCGCGCCAAAGGCCGTAAGCGCCTGACGCCAGCGCATTATTAAGAAGCTGCTTGCTCGCCTTCTTTTTTGGGTAACTTTCGGGCGATTGCTTTACTTTGTGGTTATTAAAGCGAAGAAAAAACTTGAGAAGCAATCGCGCCGCCTTTGTTCGAGCAAGCAATTTCGCAAGATTTATCAAGAAGGTCAGCGGTTCGGTTCGCCCTATTTCACCGTATTCACCGTGTCGAACGAGTTGCAGCAACCGCGTTATGGCATCACGGCTACGCGCAAAGTGGGCAATGCCGTGATTCGCAATCGCTGCAAGCGCCGCATCCGCGCGGCTTTTCAGCAACTCGAAAGCAAGTCGCTGGTTCACGTCATCGGCGTTGATCTCGTTATCAACGTCAAGACCGAACTGGCAAAGGCCGAGTACGCCAGCATAGTCGAAGCCTTTGAGCGAACTTTGGCGCGCGCCGAAGCGTTTTGGCGCAAGAAGTTAGACGAGCAAGCCAATGCGTTTGCTGTCCAAGAAGAGGCGCAATGAAACAGATCGCGCTTCTGCTTTTGAAATTTTATAAATACATCGTGTCGCCGCTGTTGCCGTCGAGTTGCCGGTTCACGCCGTCCTGTTCGGAATATATGGCTGAAGCGATTAAGCGTTACGGTGTGTGGCAAGGTGGATGGCGCGGCTGCAAGCGGCTGATGCGCTGTCATCCCTTTTCACCGGGAGGTTACGACCCTGTGAACTAACCTGAAGTAGTTGTCCGCTCCTTAGAGAAGTTCATAGTTGAGTTCATAGATGGAAAACGATAACCAGAGTAACCCTCGCATAGTTCCTTTTCTCATCCTTTCTTTTTTGATTTTTCTGGGCTGGTCGCTGGCTTACGAAAAATTTTTCCCCAAGCCCAAACAACCAACGCCGAATAACACTGCCGCTGTTGTGGCTTCGCCTTCGCCGACCGTTGAAGCGACGCCTGCCGTTGCGACAGCAACGCCGTCAGCTACGACTACGCAGGCTGAACTGCGCCAAGTCAAGCTCAACACCGAGTTATGGAACGCGAACCTTTCGAATCAGGGCGCAGTGCTGACCGAATGGACGATGACTAAGTTCACCGACGGTCAGAAAATTGATCCGCAAACGAACGGCGTCAATTTGGCTTCAGCCAAAGTCTCGCAGGAACACGGCGCGTTCTTTCGCTTCCACATTCCCTCTGATCAAGGGCTGGAAAAAGAACTTAACGAAGCGCGTTACGCGATTGAGACGACGAGCGATGCGCAAATCCAGTTAGGCAAAGGCGAGAAGCGCGAGATCAGTTTTGCATACAGCAGCAACGGCGTGACGGCGCGCAAGAAATTCATCTTCAAGGGACAAGGCGCAGACGGTGCATCGGGTTTCGATTTCGATTTCATCAGCGAAGTCACGCGCAACGGCCAGGCGGTTGAGGCTTACGTCGTCATCGGGCCGAATTACAGCGACCATTCGGTCTTAGAAGTTTCGGCTTACAAACACGCGCCGCAAATCAGCTATGGCATCGCGACGAAAGTCTTTCGCGAGCAAGGCATTGAGTTCAAAGGCGCAGCGAGCAAGTCGCTGATTCCAAACGGTTGGTTCAGCGCCAAAGACCCGAACGCCAAAGTGAGTTGGGCGGGCGTTGACGACAATTACTTTGCAATGGTCGTCGTTCCCGACCAACCCGTAGCCGCTGTCGGCCTCAATAAACCAGTTAAAGAAACGATCAACGGCCAGACGATAGAGCGCAATTACGTGTCGTCGGCACTCAAGCTGAATAACGGGCAACTCAATCACGTTTACGCTGGCCCGAAAGCCCTCGACACGCTCGAAACCCTGAGCGCTAAATTCGGACTCTTAGGCAAAAGCGCCGGACTTGAAGAGATCGTCAGCTATGGCTTGCTCGATATGTTGCCCAGCGCGTTGGTGAAACCGATTGGACGTTTCATGCTGGTTGCATTGCGCGCGCTCAATCAATTCACGCATAACTGGGGCTGGGCGATTGTCTTGTTGACCATCGGGCTGAATATGGTCTTTTTCCCGCTGCGTTATTTCAGTTCGAAAAAGATGAAAGGTGCCGCCGCCATGCAACCCAAGATGAAGGCGTTGCAGGATGAAATGGCGAAACTGAGCAAAGACGATCCGCGCACGATGGAATTGCAAAAACAGCAATTGTCTTTGATGAAAGACGCCAATCCGCTGATGGGTTGTTTGCCGCTGTTGTTGCAAATGCCCTTTTTCATCGCGGTGTTTGCCGTGCTGACCGTTTCGATTGAAGTACGTCATGCGCCGTTTTTCGGTTGGATCAAAGATTTGTCGGCGGCTGACCCGCTCTATTTGTTGCCGATCATTATGTGCGTGACAATGATCGCGCAAACGGCGCTGACGCCTACGACGGCTGACCCGATGCAAAAACGCATCAGTTATTTTATGCCCGTCATCCTGACATATTTCTTCTTCATCGCGGCTCCGGCGGGACTGGTGCTTTACTGGATGGTGGGCAATCTGGTTGGCGTTGGACAGCAGTTTGTTATAAATAAGCTCACAAGCAAGAACATCCCTGCGGCTGAAGTGGCGGACAACACCGCCGTTAAAAACGCCGTAGCCAAAGCAGAAAAGAAAAGAACAGCAAAAAGCGGCAAGTAAGTAGGAGAGATCACCATGGCTGAACCCACAGAACCCACAAACGTTACGGAAGATGACATTGAAGATTTTTCGGATGTAACCCCGGATGTCGAAGAGTTCGTGAAAGAACTGATTGATAAGTCTTCGCTCGACTTGCGCGCTGAGATTACGCAGCCCGAGCCTGACACCATTCACGTCACCTTTCAGGGCTTCGATCTGGCGCTGTTGCTCGGACACAACGCCGAACTGCTTGACGCCTTTCAGTACATCGCGCGTCGCGCCTTTGCCGAAGAAGTCGCCGACGGCTTGCAGATTGATTTTGACGCGAACGGTTACCGCGAAACCCGCCTCAACGAACTCGAATTGATGGCGGAAAAAGCAGCGGAAAAAGTGAAGACCACACGCGTGCCATTTGTCTTCGATCCGATGAACGCGCAAGACCGCCGCATCATCCACATGGCAATCGTAGACTTCGAAGGCATCCGCACCGAGAGCGAAGGCGAAGGCCAAATGCGGCGCGTCAAAATCGTGGCCGCTTAAAACTTGGGCTTATTGATTTAGCCACGGGGGAAGAGGGAAACACAGGGAAGACATAACGATTGGCTTTCCCCGTGTTCCCCTCTTCCCCCGTGGCTAATCTATTTTGAGGAATGAACCTAACGCCGACAGCAACTATTGCCGCGATTGCTACACCGCCCGGACGCGGCAGCATCGGCGTGATTCGCATCAGCGGTGATGAAGCCCTAAACGTCACGCAACGCCTCTTAGCCAAGCCGGTTGAATTCACGCCCAACCAAACGACCTTTCATCGGCTCTATCGTCAAGACATGCTGGTTGAAACGGGCGAACTGCTCGACGAAACGCTCATCACTTATTTCAAAGCGCCGCACTCGTTCACCGGCGAAGACGTAATCGAGATCGCCTGTCACGGCGCACCCGTCGTGCTGGCCGAAGTCTTGCGTCTGCTCAAATCGTTTGGCGTAGCGTTCGCACAGCCCGGCGAATTCTCGATGCGCGCCTTTCTCAATCGCCGCCTTGATCTCGCGCAAGCCGAAGCCATCAACGATCTCATCAACGCGCAAACCGGCTATCAATCGCGCATCGCCGCACGGCAGTTGCGCGGCGAACTCTCACAACAAATGCAACCGCTGAAGCAGGAACTCACCGACTTGATCGTCTATTTCGAATCGTCCGTCGAATTTGTCGAAGACGATCTTGCCGCGCTCGACCTCGCGCGCTTCGATCAACGCATCGCTGCTTTGATTGAAAAACTCGAACGCTTGCGCGCGAGTTTCCGTCTCGGACGCATCATTCGTTCAGGCATCAAGCTCGCAATCATCGGGCGGCCTAACGTAGGCAAGTCGTCGCTTTTCAACGCGCTGCTCGGCACTGACCGCGCCATCGTGACCGACGTGCCGGGCACGACGCGCGATATGTTGAGCGAGAGCTTTTCGCTCAACGGCATTCCGATTCACCTGATGGATACCGCCGGCATTCGCTCGACTGATGACGTAATCGAACGCATCGGCGTCGCACGCTCAAAAACCGCCATCGCCGAAGCCGACTTTGTTCTGGGTGTTTGTTCACTCGAAACTTCGCTGACCGACGAAGACAAAGCCCTGTTCACCGAATCGCCCGCGCATCTGTTTGCGCTCAACAAAAGCGACCTCTCGCACGAATGGCCTGCCGCTGATCTCGATTGGCTGCGCGAACGTGCCGCCGTGCAACAGGTTTCCGCGCAAACCGGCGACGGGCTCGAGAGCCTGCGACAAACGATTTATCAACAGCTTCTCAGCCAAGCGCCTGCCAGTTTTGAAGACGCGCTCATCACGAACGAACGTCACTTCGACGCGATTGAACGTACGCTGGCCGCGCTGCGCCAATCGCAAGACGCGCTCGCCGCAGGCTTCACCGAAGAGATCGCGCTCAACGGCTTGCATCAAGCCTTACGTGCGCTCGGCGAAATCACAGGCGAGACTTTGCTGGCGGATATTTTGAATCAGGTTTTTTCTACGTTTTGTATTGGTAAGTAAATTTCTCTGCGCGCTTCGTCACCTTTTCCCTTCGTCATACGTGAAGGAGGGCGGGGGGAAAACGTATGCAAAAGAAGAACGACATCATCATCGTAGGCGGCGGATTGGCGGGCTTAACCGCCGCCGTAATGCTCGCGCGTGCGAACCGTCGCGTGACGCTGTTGGAAAAGGCTGCGCAGTTAGGCGGACGCGCGATGACCAGCCGTGAACAGGGCTTTGCTTTCAATCTGGGGCCGCACGCGCTCTATGCCGAAGGCGCGGCGGCGCGGACGTTCAAAGCGTTGGGCATTGAATACACCGCGCATCGTCCGCAATTGGGCGGTTACGCGCTGGTTGAAGGGCGACGCGAAACGTTTCCGTCGGGCGCGCTTTCGTTGATGACGACGGGCTTGTTCTCTACGGCTGAAAAGTTCGAAGCCGGTCAATGGCTCACCAAATTGGGCAAGCTCGACGTGAGCAATTTGCAGCACGTCACCTTTCACGATTGGCTGACCGAGAACATTCGCCACTTGCGCTTGCGCCAGTTTTTGCAGGCGCTGGCGCGGCTGACGACTTATGCCGGAGACGCGCAACGCCAAAGCGCGGCAGCGGCGCTCGCGCAAATGCAATTGGGGCTTTCTTCGGGCGTGCGCTATCTCGACGGCGGCTGGCAAACGCTGGTGGATGGCTTGCGCGAAGCCGCACTGGCAGCAGGCGCGACGATTGAAACCGGCCAACGCGCGCAAGCGATTGTCACCGAATCAGGTCGTGTGCGCGGCGTGGCGTTAGGCGATGGTGAAGTCCGTGCGGCTGAGGCTGTCATCATCGCGGCGAGTCCGGCGGAGGCTGTGGCGTTGACCAAAGATTGCGCGCCGCTTGCCTGGCAACAACAGTTGAATGGATTCTTGCCCGTCAAAGCCGCATGCCTGGATGTCGCGCTCGCGCGCTTGCCGCAACCCGAAGCGCGTTTCGCATTGGGCATAGATCAGCCGCTTTATGTTTCGGTGCATTCGCTGACCGCGCAACTGGCTCCGCCCGGCGGCGCGGTAATTCACGTAGCCAAATATCTGATGACGGATGAAACCACTTCGGCCAAAACGCTTGAGGCCGAACTCGAACAGGTGCTTGAGTTGGTACAGCCCGACTGGCGCGACGTATTGGTCAAGCGACGCTTTATGCCTGCGCTGACCGTGAATCATGCACTGGTGACGGCGGCGCAAGGCGGGACGGCGGGACGGCCTGCGGTCAACGTGCCTGACGTGGCGGGCTTATTCATCGCGGGCGATTGGGTCGGAGCCGAAGGCCAACTCGCCGATGTCAGCGCAGCAAGCGCCGTCAGTGCCACACAAATTGTCTTGAACAAATAAAAACCTTATCAGCCAAATTTAGCCCTTGTGATAGACTGCGCGGCGCATGGGTGGTTATGCCGTACCTGCTGCTCTTGCTTACGCCCACAATCCATTCACCTAGCAACGTTTCCCCTGAAACGATTCGCAAACAACTCAATGGCTGAATACTGGTCACAATTCATCTCGTTCGGGCACACGCTCACGCTGCGTGACGTGCTGGACGTGGCGTTGGTGGCCTTCCTGATTTATGAATTGCTGCGGTTGGTTCACGGCACGCGCGCTGTGCAAATGTCAGTCGGGTTGGGCTTGGTCGCGTTGCTTTATCAGCTTTCGATTTGGCTGGGACTCACCACCGTGCAATGGCTGTTGCGCACGGCGGTGTTGTATCTGGGCTTCGCCGTGATCGTGCTTTTTCAACACGAAATCCGTTCGGCGCTGATGCAACTCGGCAAGAACATTCGGCTGCCGATGTTACGCACGCGCAGGCGACTGAACACCTTCGGCGACGAGTGGTACGACGACGTAGTGATGGCGGCGAATACGCTCTCGACCGAAAAGATTGGCGCGCTGATGGTCTTTGAACGCGACATTGGTTTGCGCAACCTGATCGAAGGCGGCATCAAGATTGACGCGACACTGACTTACGACTTGCTGGTAACGATTTTTAATACGCACACACCTTTGCACGACGGCGCAGTCGTCGTCAGCAACGGACGCATCGCGGCGGCCTCGTGCTTTTTGCCGCTCACGCAAAACCCGCAAGTGTCGCGTGAACTCGGTACGCGACATCGTTCGGGCATCGGCGTAACCGAAGACACAGACGCATTCGCCGTCATCGTGTCAGAAGAAACCGGCGCAATTTCGTTCGCCATCGAAGGCCGCCTGTTGCGCAACCTAGACGGCCCGCGCTTGCGCCGCTTGATTCAATCGGCGATGGAACCGTGGCGCACCGAAGCCGAAACGCTGGCCCAAGAAGACGAAGAACGCGCGCGACAACGCGAACTCGACGAGATCATTGCCTCGACTAAAGCGAGCCGTCGTCAGGCGATTGCGGAAGAATAAGGGAAACACGATGTCGCAAAGTGGATTCAAATTAGTGCGATGGAAAGCGTGGGGCTTGCGTGCGTTGGCGCTGGTGCTGGCGCTTTTGCTCTTTTTGATTTCGCGTCAGCCATTGAGCGAAGTGCGCATCGTCGGCGTGCCGGTCGAATACATCAACGTACCGGCGGGGCTTGAACTGACAGGTGACATCCCACAAACGGTGAGTGTCAGACTGAAAGGACCGCGCGACATCGTGCGAGGCCTGCCGCCTTCGCAACTCGCGGTCGAAGCCGACTTGCGCGGTAAGGCCGCTGGCGAACGCAACGTACAATTGCGCACCAGCGATCTCAACCTGCCCACCAACGTCGAAATTAGTCGCGTCGAACCGGCGAGCTTGCGGCTCAAACTCGAACCGACGCTGCATAAAAAAGTGAAAGTCGAAGCGCCTGCCGCGCAAGCCGACGAGGGCTTTGACATAACTTACGTCATCATCGAACCGGAAATGCTCGAAATCGAAGGCCCGGCTTCCGTGATTGCCAACATCACGTCGCTCAAGACTGAAAGCCTTTCGCTCAAAGGCCACCGCGAACCTTTCGTGCAAATGCTCGAGATCGAGCTTCCGCATAACGGCCTGCGTTTGACCGAGGCGAATGCGAGCAAAGTCAAAGTCTCGGTTGCGCTGGAACCGCGTAACGGCAAGGACGAGAAACATAACCAACTTAATGAGGTGAAAGTGAAGCGGTAAATCGCCGCTTACGGCCACTGCTTACGGAAAGAAGTTTTATGGGTGATTTTTTTGGGACGGATGGAATACGCGGCCTAGCGGGACAGGCTCCGCTCGACGCTGCCACGGTTGAACGCATCGGCTATTCACTGACGCGGCATTTAACGAAACAACTCGGACGTGCGCCGCAACTCATCATCGGACGCGACACGCGCGAGTCGGGCGACTGGCTCGAAGCCGCCATCGCGCGCGGCATCGTCACGGCGCAAGGCACGGCGCGTTCGGCAGGTGTCATCACTACGCCCGGCGTAGCCTGTCTCACGCGAGAGCTTTGTGCCGACGCAGGCATCGTGCTGTCGGCTTCGCACAATCCGTTCACCGATAACGGCATCAAGGTTTTCGCGCCGAGCGGACGCAAACTCGACGACGCGATGGAACTCGCTATCGAAACTGATTTGAAAGCCGATGACTTTCCGCCAATGGACGACACGACGCTCACCGTCGAATCAGACTTGCAGGAAATCTATCTGGCGTTCTTACGTGATGAGATTGGCGCGAACGTCAACCTCGCGGGCTTGCGGCTCGTACTTGATTGTGCCAACGGCGCGTCTTATGCGCTCGCGCCGCGCCTGTTCAGCGCGCTTGGCGCGGAAATCATCTCCATCAACGCCGAACCCAACGGACGCAATATCAATCTTGATTGCGGTTCGCTGCATCCTGAAAAGCTGCAAGCGGCGGTCAAAGCGCACAACGCGCACGCCGGACTCGCCTTCGACGGCGATGCTGACCGCCTGATGATGGTGGACGAACTCGGCAACGAAATAGACGGCGATAATATTCTTTTTGTCGTCGCCACTTATCTAGCGCAACAAAATCAACTGGCAGGGCAGCGCGTAGTCGCTACGGTGATGAGCAATCTGGGGTTGGAAGTCGCGTTGCGCGAACGCGGCATCACGCTCGCTCGCACTTCGGTTGGCGATAAAAACGTACTCGACGAATTGCTAGCCCATGGCGGCAGCATCGGCGGCGAACAATCGGGCCACGTGATCTTTCCTGAAATCAGTCTCGCGGGCGACGGCATGCTTTCTGCGCTTGAAGTGTTGAAAGTGATGAGCGCCACCGGGCAAAGCCTCAGCGCACTGTGCAACGGCTTCACGCGCTACCCGCAAGTCATCATCAACGTGAAGGTCGCCAGCAAGCCTGCGCTCGAAACCATCGCGTCCGTGCAAACTGCGATTGCCGCCGCCGAAAAAGAATTGGCCGATCAAGGCCGCGTACTCGTGCGTTATTCCGGCACCGAATTCAAAGCCCGCGTCATGATCGAAGGGCCGGAACAATCCCTGATCGAACGCCACGCCCGACACATCGCCAACGTCATCGAAAATCATCTGGCGATTGCGGCGAAGTGACAATCGCTTTTCTTACTCGTTGGCATTGAGCTTTCGTTTTAGGGCAATATACGGCTTGCATGAGATAGCGCAATTGGAGGAGGCCAAATGAAATATCGTTCGTTGCTGATGCTTGCATTAACCAGTCTGGGGACGTTTGTTTATGCTCAACAGCCTTTGCCATCAAAGACAAATAACGAGTCATCCCTACGCATAGCGACTGATCTGGTCACGCTGCCTGTGATTGTCACCGATCAACAAGGTCGTTACGTTGCCAATTTGGACAAATCGGATTTCAATATTTACGACAATGGCATAAAACAGGCGGTCGAACATTTCTCAATCCATGAAATACCATTTTCAGTGGTGTTGTTATTAGATACGAGCGGATCAACGGAAAGTTATCTTCAGCAAATTCGAGAGGCGGCTAAGGTCTTTATTGATCAGATGGGAGACGCTGACCGTGCTATCCCCGTCGTGTTTGATAATCAGGTGAGGTCATTGCTGGATAGCTTTACCAATGATCGCAAAGATTTAACCAGAGCAGTTGAGAGCATCAGCACGAGCCTAAGTGGTTTTGATCAAAGACCTGCCAATTCAAATTTGGGGAATCGTCGGGTCTATGTGGTTAATACTCGTCTGTATGACGCGGTCTTGTATGGGCTAGACCTCTTAAAAAATACCGATGGGCGCAAGGCTTTTATCTTGCTTACTGACGGACAAGACAATGTCAGCCGGGCGAGCGATAGTTCCACTTTGCGCGCGGTTGCCGAGTCAGACGCATTAATTTATTCGATTCAGTACGGAGCCAATGAAGGTACCGCCAAAGACCGTGCAAGTTTTTACGCCGGGCGAGTGGATGGTGGTGCCGATGCGGGTTTCGATGATCGCGGATTTTGGGCGCGAAAATACCTCGAATCGTTGGCAACGCTTACTGGCGGCAGGAGCTTGATCGCTGATAAATCTTTGTTGTTATCTGAGGCATTTCGTCAAATTGCTGAGGAATTAAGCCAAAATTACAGTCTTGGATATTACCCGACCTCGACCGCTAAAGGTAAACACACCATCAAAGTTAGTGTCTCGAACCAACCGGATAACAGGAAAGTGAGAACGCGCGCTTACTATCACAGAACTAGCGACAGGTGATAAGGAATCACGTAACTGACGCCTCTTTCTTTCGTTTTATTATTCTTGTTGCGCCGTCGCATCAACCCAGCCAATGCAATTCGCCGCGCCGCACAAGCATTCAAAATTCCACGGCGACGCGGGCGTAGCGTTTTGCAGATAATTGAACGTAATCTCTTCGCACGCCGCGATGTCGCGCAAGGCGGTGAGCATGCCTGTTTCGTTAAAGCTCGCATTGGCATCGCACGAATGATTGGTCACGTGCATTGGCATCAAATCTTCCGACCAATAATCCATTTGGTAGATGGCTTCGCCCGCTAAATAAGGCCGCGCGGCGAACAGGCTGCGCGCTTTGGCATCTTTGCTCACCACCATGTAGTAATCGTTCGTATTGCTCAGTGACATAACCTAACTCAACTCGCGCACCAACGGTTGCAACGCCGTGATGTAACCCGACAGTTGAACGTCCTGCCCCAACGCAGGCACGACGGCGCGCACGCGCTCATACACCGTTTGCAACGCCGGGCTGGGCTTGAGCGGTTTCAAAAACTCAAGCCCTTGCGCGGCGCAGAGCAATTCAATTGCCAGCACGATTTCTACGTGTTGCGTGATCTGTGCGAGCTTCAACGCAGCGGTCATTCCCATCGAAACGTGATCTTCCTTATTCGCCGACGTAGGCAACGTGAACACCGACGCCGGATGCGCCAGCACGTTGTTTTCGGCAATCAACGCCGCTGCGGTGACTTGCGCCATCATCAAGCCTGAGTTCGTAC
>JANNUY010000536.1:0-3796 GCA_031414155.1 Acidobacteriota bacterium | reverse complement strand
GGTTACGCGGTAAAGCGAATTGCCCGAGTAAGTGTAAGTGGCAATCGTGCCGTTGCTGTTGGTGAGGGTACGCACTTTGGTGTCAGCACCAAGGTAATTGAATGTGACCGAGCGCCCTTCGGCATCGGTGACGGTTTCGATTCGCTGACTGGTGGCGTTGCGCGTGATGGTGGTTTGGTTGTTGTTACGATCTTTGATGGCGATGAGATTGCCCGCTCCGTTGAACTGATAAATCAATCCGCCTTTGGCATAAACCTGATAAGTGCTGTCAGCTAGTTTCAGGCCGTAAACAAACCAGTTGCGGCGCGCAAGCGGCAGGTATTCATTATTGCCCGCGTGCTTAAAAAACGTGCCGCTGCCATCGCCCCAACGCAAATAAAAATGATCTGGCCCGGCAGACACAGCCTGCGTTTCTAAGTTGGAAGTCCAGCTTTCGCCAAACAACCCGATGCGGCTCGATAAACTGTTATAAGCGCGTGTGATTTCTAAACCTGCTCCGAAACCTGACAGTTCAAAGTCAGTCTGGTCGAGATACATATTGCCGTTGATGACACTGACCGGTTCGCCGACACTGGTGGTTCCGCCACCGCCGTTAAAGCTGCCAACGGTGCTTGTGCTATCGCCTGTACTGCCTCCACTGCTGGCATTTCCGGCTTTCGTTTTACTCTTGCAATCGCAGCCGTAATCCAACTCTGACCCACTGTAAAGCGTGGTAGTGTCGTAATCTGAATAGATCGACAAATCGCACGCGGTGGCGGTAAGAACCGCTCTGGCTTGGATATCATAAACACCTGGGGCAAGTGCGCTTGAACTCAATGGACGCGCCAAAGTTGTCGGGTTACCACCGGTTGAGCCAGCCTGACAATTTCGCGTATCAAGTGAATCGTAATGAGCAGTGGTGTTATTAGAACAACTAACTCTACCGAAAATCGCTCCCAATGAATTCAGCGTTTTGGCAGATGAATTTAACGGCGAGAAATAATAAGAGGGAATGAGATTACTAATCCGTTGCTTCTCATAGGGAAGGGGGACACATCCGGGATTACTGAACGCTTGACAGCCTGCGCTAGCCTGAGCGCTGGCATGCACAACTAACGGCTCATTAATACGAGAGACATTGCCCTGGATAACGCTGCCGTTTTCGGTCGCCACCCACACATGCACTGTTGCGTCTCCTGGCGTTGGAATGGGTGGACAAATGACGCTGATCGTCGCTGTTTCCGCTCGCTTCAATGAATGAGGCAAACTGACGAGACTTATAAAAATGAGGAACAACGGAAAAGCGATTCTAAAGAAACGAAAGCCGATCACGGTCATTGCTTTACTCCTTGCCTGGCACCACGGCTGAAATCAATGGTTGAAGTTTCTAACTGCTGATTGTTTTAGGGCGGGCAGAAGGTACAAAATTTGCTGGGGGGGGGGCAAGTGGCTGAAACATTAAAATTGAGGCTTGAGCTTTCCTGACCTGCGTGGAAGAATCGCCGTTCTTTTTCGCGGAGGCAAAAGCAAAGCATGAGCAATACATTTTACGTCACAACGCCGATCTATTACGTCAATTCAAACCCGCATCTAGGTCATCTTTACACGACGATTATCGCCGATTCCGTAGCCCGTTTTCACCGCCAGCGCGGTAAGGAAGTCTTCTTCCTGACCGGCACTGACGAACACGGACAGAACATTGAACGCGCCGCCGCCGAACGTGATTTGCCTGTCGAAGAACACGTCAATCGTTATGTGCAAGCCTTTCAAGACGCCTTTGCGCCTTATGGGTTCACCAACAATCATTGGGTTCGCACGACGCACGATTACCACAAGCAAGCCGCGCAAGAGCTGTGGCGACGGGCGGCGGCGAACGGGTTTATTTACAAAGGCAAATACGAAGGTTGGTATTGCGCGAACTGCAATCAGTTTTATCTCGAGAGCGAATTCGTCATAGAAGAAGGTAAGCCGCCAGTTTGCCCCACGCATGATCGCCCGCTGGATAAGCTGGCGGAGGAAAGTTACTTCTTCAAACTCTCTGCGTTTCAGGAAAAACTGTTGGCCTTGTATGAATCTCACCCTGATTTCATTCGTCCCGAAGCGCGCCGCAACGAAATGCTGAGTTTCGTCAAAAGCGGACTCAACGACCTTTCGGTCAGTCGCACTTCGGTCAAGTGGGGCATTCCCGTGCCTGACGACCCCGAACACACGATGTATGTTTGGTTTGACGCGCTGTCGAATTACATCACAGCGATGGGTTTTGGCGGCTTTAAGAACGATTGGCAATCCGGCGGCGAGTCGCATTACAAAAAGTATTGGCCCGCCAATTTGCAACTCGTAGGCAAAGACATCCTGCGCTTTCACACCGTTTATTGGCCCGCGTTTTTGATGGCGGCGGGCGAACCCGTTCCGCAATCTGTTTTCGCGCACGGCATGTGGCTGTCGGGCGGACGCAAGATGTCTAAAACGTTGGGCAACGTGATTGACCTCGCCGTGTTGCGCAAGCATTTCACGACCGACGCCGTGCGCTATTTTTGTTTGCGCGAAATGTCGTTCGGGCAGGACGGCGATTTCACTTACGAAGCCTTGCTGGAACGCACTAATGCGGATTTAGCCAGCGGGTTAGGTAATTTAGCTAGCCGTACCCTAACGATGGTAAAAAATTATTGTGATGGAGTACTCCCTCGATCAGGGCAGAATCCACACAATTCTCAGATACTAGCATCAGCAACTTCCGCCCAGCAGTCTCTTGAGCTAGTGAGACAAGAGTTTGACCAAGCATTTAGTAATTACTCCTTCAATCGGGCGATTGAAGTTGTCTGGCAATGCATTGCTAGCACGGATGGTTTTCTTTCCCACACAGCCCCATGGATATTGGTCAAAGATGAGACTGCCCGGCCTTCTGTAGACTTTGTTTTACGATTAGCTGCTGATGTTGTCCGTTACCTAACGGTTCTACTTTCGCCAGTTCTTCCTAATGCAACGCAGCAACTTTGGGAGCAATTAGGAGAGACTGGCAATGTGTCTGAGGTAAATCCGATTACCTTCCTCTTACATGGAGACGAAAAGCGAATCGGTGAAATCAAACCTGTTTTTCCACGTTTGGATAAAGGAAAAGTGATGGAAGAAATTAAAAAAGAAGAAGCTCCGATTCAACCGGCTGGAGCTGCGCCCGTTGTTACACCTGCGCCCGTGGTCGAAGCCCTCGCGCCTGTAGCTGAACCGACTTATATCGGCATTGACGATTTTACCAAAGTCGAATTGCGCGTCGGCCAAATCTTGACGGCGGAACCCGTACCCAAAGCCGACAAGTTGTTGCGCTTCACGATTGATTTGGGCGAAGCCGAGCCACGCCAAATTCTCGCGGGCATTGCGCAATATTACGAATACGAAAAACTCATCGGACGCAAAGTCATCGTCGTAGCGAATCTGGCTCCGCGCAAGCTGCGCGGCTTTGAATCGCAAGGCATGATCTTGGCAGCTTCGATTGGCGAAGAAGGCAAGCCTGTGCTGGCAGGCTTTCTGGAAGAAGTGCCGAATGGGGCGAAGTTACGATAGTATTCGTCCGTCAATATGGGGCAAAACAAGATGGCTGATTCCTCAGACAAACGCATCAAAATAATCGACCAGCAACTTGCTGCTGCTAGCAATCTAGAAGAGATCGAACGCTTGGTCAGAGTACGTGGCGAGTTGCTATTGCAAGAGAAACCGACTCAACAACTCGACAAACGTATCGCAGAAGCTAATGATCGAATGGACATGATCCTTCTGGCTAGGATACGTGGTGAACTCATCAGGCAGGATGAAGAAGTCAGGG
>JANNUY010000535.1:0-10068 GCA_031414155.1 Acidobacteriota bacterium | reverse complement strand
TTCCAATTACAACGCGGCGTTCGTGACGATGACCAAACGTTTGAGCAAAGGCTTTTTGGCGACGGTCAACTACACGTTCGCGCGTTCGTTCGATCAGTTAGGATCGAATCAAAACTCGGCGAACGTGATGCCGAACAGTTTTGATCTGAATGCCGAATACGGCCCGTCGCCGTTCGACATCACACACATCGTCAACAGCACGTTCCGTTATGAATTGCCCTTCGGCAAAGGCCGCATGTTCAGCACGGGCAACGCGCTGGATAAGGTGATCGGCGGCTGGTATCTGTCAGGCATCGTGACCGCGCGTAGCGGTGATGCGATTACGATCAATCAAGGCGCAGGCGTGTGGGGCGGAAGTCTGTTTCTGGGCTTTACTTCGGGCGCGATTCCGACCAGTGATCCGTTGGCGTTTGGCAACGATGTCAACCGTGGCGTACTTGGTTCGAACAACATCGGCACGAACGCGGCGGGGGCCGGGCCGGGTTTGAATTTGTTCAACAATCCCGAACAGGTTTTCAACAGCTTCCGCCGCGTCGAAATCAGTACTGACGGACGCGCCGGACGCGCGAACCCACTGCGTGGCCCGTCGCGTTGGAATACCGATCTTTCCATCGGCAAGACGACGACGATCAGGGAATCATTCAAAGCGACCTTCCTATTCGATATGTTCAATGCGTTTAACAACGTGCTTTTCAATAACCCGACGCTCGACCTGAACAACTCACGTGCGTTTGGCGTGCTGACTACGCAATTCATTGCACCCGAACGCGGCGGTACTGCGGGCAGCCGCTGGATTCAGTTTGGTTTACGGTTGGAATTTTAAGCGTAAGCGTTTGTTCGTGCGCCGCCACCGAAACGATCTTTCGGTGGCGGCGTTTTTTCATGGAGGAAGAGTGCACAATGAATCCTCCACGTTTCGTTGCAATGAAGCCTGTCAGCGCCGTTCTGAGACGGTGCCAGTCCACGAAAAAATTTCAACTCAGTTACGACGTGACTCAATCAAGGAGAGTGAATTATGCGAAGAATAGTTTTAGGGTTGTTCCTGGCTGTATCGCTTACAGCTTGCACGCAAGAAAATCTCCGTACGGCGAATGCGCCGATTGCGCAGAACGGAGGCGCGGCACCAGCTTCGCAGCCAGTTATTGCATTAGCAGAGGGAGAAAATAGCTCCAGTTATAAAAAATCTGGCGAAATAAAAATGAGCGACGCGCTCAAAGGCGAAATGACTGCGCAGCGACAAGAGCAGCATCAGCAATCGCCCAATCAAACCTTCATTAAAGCCGACGCTTCGCAATCAGCCGCGCAAGCCTATGACCGCAAGATCATCCGCAATGCCAATCTCGAAATCGAACTCGATCAACCCGAAGTCGCGCAGCGCAAGGCGGCTACGATTGCCGAAACGAATGGTGGGTTTGTGGTGACTTCAGAAGCGCGCAAGACCGATGGCAGCGTATTCGTCAATGTTGTGTTGCGCGTACCATCAGCGCAGTTCAACCTGGTGATTGAGTTATTGCGCTCGCAACTCGGCGACCAAGCGGGCGGAAAGATTTTGCAGGACAAGGTCAGCGGGCTGGACGTGACCGAAGAGTTTCTCGACCTCGAAGCCCGCATCAAAACCAAGAAGGCGCTGGAAGATCAGTTTCTCGTGATTATGCGTTCGGCGAACAAGGTCGCAGACGCGCTCGAAGTGCAGCGACAGATTGCCGAAGTGCGTGGTGAGATTGAACAGATGGAAGGTCGTCGCCGCTTTCTCGCCAATCAGGCGGCGCTTTCAACGATTACGTTGGCGTTGCATACGGCTGCGCCGGTGATGCTGGCGAGTTCGCCCAAAGGGTTTTGGTTTCAGGTGCGGCAGGCTTTCGCCAATGGCGTAGACACAGCGCTGGGCATCGTGTTGGGTGTGATTCAGTTCGTCTTGGTGCTGATTCCGATTCTGGTGTTGATCGTATTGCCGTTATGGTTGGTGTTCTTGTGGTTACGCAAACGAGTGAATTGGGGGAAAACGAAAGAGGCAACGAGCGGTGTCAGTGGTAAGTTGGATGATGAGAAGGGATAAGTGCTGTCAGTGTGTAATTGGGGTGAGGAATCAAAAGCGGAAAAGAGCGAAAGTTTTAGAACTGGCCTCTGGCTCCCATTGTGAAGATGCAGGATGTTCAAGGAGTGTTGCGGTCTTCAGGTAGGACTGGTCGTGGGTATTTGCGGGTTGCGGTTTTACTCTTGTCAGAGAGCAGGGAAGACACAACGGGCAGCCAAAGGCCTCATCTGAGCGCGCGGTGGGACGCATCTCGGAAAATCAAAAAAGCGAATTCATAAATTACAAAGATCAAGTGGCGCAGCGCGCGACTGGCAGGAGCTGTGAGCAGTTAAAAACCAGTCGCGCGCGAGTAAGCCAGCTAACTTGACCAGCTACTTTGAATTGACAGGGGGCTGTCCGCTCAAGGTTGGCCAAGTTTGGGATGCCAAGTGCCAGCAGGGGGAGTAAATCTTGCAGGTTCGCAGTTGCTGCTTACCTGCGTTCAATATTTGTGATGTCAACGGCGGCGTCTGCGACTCGCAGCCGCGCCAGAGTGCGGTCAAAAACGGTTACGATGTTTACGCCGACGACGGTCAGAGCGAATACGCTCGTGAGACCGATCAGCGTGAGCAAAAGCGAATACTCAACCACATCTTGTCCGCTTTCATCTGCCAGAAAATTTTTCAAAACTACTTTCAAATTCTTCATTGCGATCTCCATCCAAGTGAGGTGAACAGCGTCGCTGTCGTTCGTGTTACGCAATACCTATTGGCAACGACCGTGCCAAGCCATGCCTCAACGCGCAAAAGAATTTTTAACTGCGGCTTAACTATAGCAAGGATTAGATTTGTACTTCTGCAAGGCTGCGCAGTGCCTGATTTGTATGGCTTTCAGGTGTGTCTCTGCTTGTTGACGTGTCGTCAAGCCAAGACAAGTTTCCATTACGAAAAATGTTGAATCGAAGATTTGTCGCCAAGTGGTGACAGCAGGAAAAAAACGAATAGCCTAAGTCGTCGCATCGGCAGGTTGCGCCCAATCGGCTTCGAGTTGCAGCACGCCATGAATGATGCGGTCGGTAAGCAATACGTCGAATTGATAAAGCTGGTTATGAATGTCAGCCGGATGACGCCAGTCGGGTGCGCCGTTCTCGGTATAAGCCTTGAGCGTCATGAAATAAGGGTTATAAGGCAATTCGAGACGCGGGATGCACAGGTCAATAAAACCGGTTCCTTGTTTGATCGGCAGCGAGTGCGGATGAGTGTCGTGATTGTTGAACGTCGCCAGAAAGATGCCGTCGAAACGATGAATGTCTACGGCAAACACAGCGTCGGGATAATCATTGTCAGATTCGTAATGCAAACGAATCGTTACCGCTTCGCCGACGTGCCACGTCCAGCGGGCTTCGCCTTGCGCGTTGAGCATCTCGACGTTGGTGATTTTGATTTTGCCGCTGCCCCAACGCGCACCGACGAGTTCGAGTTCGCGCAGGATGGCTTCATGCTCGACCGATTGAATGCCGGGGTTTTGCGCAAGGCTTTGCAAGTATTCATCTTCCAACCGTGCGCAAAAGGCTTGATAGGCCGTGACGACTTTGCGCGCGTCGCCCGTCATGGCTACGTGGCCTTTTTCGATCCAGATGGCTTTGGTGCAAAAGCGTTGAATCAACAGCGGATCGTGCGATACGAACAGCACTGTCTTGCCCGACTTGCGAAAAAAATCCATACGGTCGAGCGACTTGCGCTGAAAATAAACATCGCCGACTGACAAGGCTTCGTCCACGATGAGTACGTCGGGGTCTACGTGAATGGCGGCGGCAAAGGCCAGCCGCATCAGCATGCCGGTTGAATAAGTTTTGACCGGTTGATCTACGAACTCGCTCAACTCGGCGAATTGCACGATCACATCCATGCGCTGCTTCATCTCGGCTTCGCTGAAGCCTTGAATCTGCCCGCTCATCAAAATGTTTTCGCGTCCGGTGTATTCAGGATTGAAGCCGCTGCCCAATTCGAGCAACGCCGTCGTGCGGCCTTCAACGCGCACCGCACCCGTCGTCGGTTGCAACACGCCCGCGATGATCTGCAATAACGTAGACTTGCCCGCCCCATTGCGTCCGATGATTCCTACGGTTTCGCCGGTGGGGACTTCTAGACTCACGTCCTGCAAAGCCCAAAAGTCGCGGTGATACTTGCGGCGGCCTTGCAGCAAAATCTCTTTCAGCCGTCCTGATGGGCTGTCGTAGATGCGATAAAGTTTGGATACGTTCTCAACTACAATCATTAAAAATTGATAGTTGATAGTTGATAGTTGATAGTTGATAGCACGGCAAAACTATCAACTATCAACTATCAACTATCAATTGCTTTAGTCATACAGCGAAGCCGGATAGCGTTCGAGTTTGTCAGTCAATTTACGTCCGACGGCGAAGATGTTATCGCCGCGCAAATGACGCGGTTGGCTCGAATTTTTTTCCAACCAGTTTTGAAAATCTTCATCCACATCATGCCAAACGTCTTCAGCGGTGAGGTGCGTGATTTTGAATCCGGCGGCTTCGAGCGCGGTCGCTACGTCGCGCGGCGTGTATTCGCGGCTGTGCCGGTCAGCGCGATTGCCGCCGCGATTGTATGCGCCATAAATATAAGGCGGACTGCCCGCCAGGCTTTCCTGAATGCTGAACGCGCTCACTACGTTTGGCGTAGTGATAAACAGCAAGCCGCCGAATTTCAGTACGCGATTGAGTTCGCAGAGCATGTGCATCGGGTCTTCTTGCAAGTGTTCGATCAGTTCGCAACACAGCGCGACATCAAACGTCGCGTCGGCGAAAGGGAAGCGGTTACGCTCTACGTCAACGTTGCGCATGGGCAGCGCAACGGTTTCGCCAGTATGCTCATCGCTTACGCTTTGCAGCTTTTCGCGCGGCTCGCCGTCCCACCAATTCGTGACGGTGATGTTTTCGTACTTGCCATAACGTTTGAGCAACGGCGGCATTTGCATGTAACTGCTCAACTCCAACACGCGCTGTTCCGGCTTGCCCGACGGGATGAGTTCGAGCGTACGCAACAATCGTTTGCCGTGGCGCGCGAGATAACTCATCGCGTTGGCGTCATTCACGAAAAAGCCTTTGACGTAATCCAACGCTTCGGCGTGATCGAACTTGATCGTCGCGTCGTTGTTGTTGAGGAGGTAGGGCAGGTTAGTAACCTGCCCTACCATCGTCGGACGCGCGATGAGTTGTTCGGCAAAAGTCAGATACTGCGCGGCGCTACGCTTGATGTCGCACTCACGGCGAATCCATTCTGAAGCCCGCGCGCCGAGTTGTTCGCGCAACGCCGGACGCGCCGCCAACAAATGCAATCGCTTAATCAAATCGCGCTCTTCCTGTTTCGGGTCGGGCGAGACTTTTAGGCAGATTTCGTCGGGCAAATCGCCGAATTGTCCGTAATCAGAAACGATGACAGGCTTGCCCGCGCCAAGTGAGCGCACCAACGTGCCGGAAGTCTCACCGGCGGTTGGGAAGCGCAGGTTTACGACGACGTCTACGGCTTTGAGGTAGCGGAAGAAATCGCGTTCGCTGTTATAGCCCGTAATGCGCGTCTGCTTTTCGAGACCTAATTCTTTGATGAGCGGCGCGACGCTCCAGCGCGCGTGGTCTTCGCCGACGATCAGGCAGAGCGCGTTGGGCACGACTTCGGCAAGGTGCTTGAACGCGCGCAACAGCGTCGGGATGCGTTTCGATTGCGTGACGTAACCGAACGAAGCAATGACCAGCGCATCTGGCGGAAGGTTCAACGCGGCGCGGCATTCGGCCTTGTCGAGTGCGTCGAGTTCGGCTACGCGCGGCGAGAGATGATGATTGATGATCGTGAGCGGCGTGTTGTGATTATCCAACTCAAGCCGCGACGCCGCGTATTCGTTATGCACGATCAAGCCGCGCTGGCGATTGATGAGCTTGCGATTGAGCGGAAAAACGAATTGCTGATATTCGCTCGCCGTATCGTTTTCGCGCGCAATGGCGAGGCGGCGTCCGCGATTGCCGTAAGCGAAAAACAACTCATCGCTGAATTCTTCGTCTTGCTCGCGGCCCAACATCTTCCACGCCAGCAAGTGATGCAAACAGTGTTCGTGCAAAACCAGCAAGCCGGGCGTCGTCAACGCGCGTTCGTAAATGTATTCGTGATAGGGATTGTTGCCCTGATGATAGACGATCAAATCGAAAGGCTGTTTGGCTGCGAGCGCGTCAAATGTTTCGTGGTGCGCGACGCGATAAGACTGTTTTTGATTGGCTCTGACTTCTTCCTGCTTCTCAACAAAAACAGTGATGTCCGCCGCGTCTGCCAGCAACGGCAACAGTTCGGCATTGTAATCGGCAATGCCCGATTTGCTCGGCGGCAACGGAGTGAAATAAGCCAGACGCATTTGATTGCAGATTGCAGATTGCAGATTGCGGATTTGCTTAGGCGATGCTTTCAGCCGTGGCTCCTGATGTCGCAGTTCGTGAGCGACGGACGTAAGCGATGAGCGCGAATATGAATAGCGCTAGCGCGATGAACTGTGACGTAGAAAGTCCGATCAAGCTGCCGCGCGGATCATCGCGCCAGTGTTCGATAATGAAACGCGCTACGGCATAAAGCATCAGATAGGCCAGCATGATTTGTCCGTGAAACTGACGGCGCGCAAACAGCAAGAGCAGCGTCACGAAAATCACCAGCGTCGAGCCGACTTCATAAAGCTGCACCGGATGCAAGTGCAACGGCGCAGTCAGGCTGCCCAGCTTGTCGGCCCACGCTTGCTGTTGAACGGCTTCGGTCAGGTGTTCGACGATGACCGGCACGCCCGTGAGTTCGTGGCCGCGATCGGTGAAATGAACGCCGATAGCACTGGTTGTAGGCTTGCCCCAGCAGCAACCAGAAGCGAAACAGCCCAGCCGTCCGATGGCTTGCCCGATGACGATGCCCGGCGCGAAAACATCCGCCGTGCGCCACCAGTCCAGTTTGAAGATGCGCATCACGATCACCGAAGCCAACAGCGCGCCAATCAATCCGCCGTAATAGACTCCGCCCGAACGGAAGAAATCGAGCGACAGAATCTGGCCTGGATTGGCGCGGTAATAACTGTTCCATTCGGTGATGACCATCAGCAATTTCGAGCCAATCAACCCCGACAGCAGCACCCACAAACCGAGGTCATACATCCGGTTGACGTCCAGTCCGTCGCGCCGCGCGAGCCACGCCATCACCAGCAAGCCGACGATGAACGCCAGTGCTAGCAACGCGCCATAGCTGTTGAGCGGAAAGTTCGTGAAAGGAATTTTGAAGAGTTCGGGAAACATACGGGGCAATTTTGATAGAGCGTTATTCTGCCAACTCAGCGCCGGTTTCTTCGACCGCGCTTGCTTGAGGTGTCGCTTGTTGGCGCGCGCGTTCGGCTTTTTCTTCGCGCATCAGCACGAATCCGAGCAACATCGCACCGATGCAAATCGCGGCATCGGCGATATTGAAGGTCGGCCAAATGAACATATCGCGCCAGTGGAATTCGATGAAGTCTACGACCTCGCCTAGTCTGACGCGATCAATCAGATTGCCTACGATGCCCGACAGCAACAGCGCCAACGAAAAACTCATCAGGCGTTCGCTGCGAGGCGTGCGCGACAGGTAATACATCACCAGCACGGCGGCGACGCCAGAGATCGCGGCCAGCACCCACTTGATATTGAACTCGACATCTGCGAACAGGCTGAACGCCACGCCACGATTGAGCGCATAACTGAACCGGAAAACCTCCGGCCAGACTTCGATCACGCCCACGGGCTTGAGCTTCGCCGTCGCCCACGCTTTCGAGGCTTGATCGGCAATCAATAAAATCAGGGCAATAAGCCAATAACGTTTCTGTTGAATCATTGAGTACCGCTATAGAGTTTCCTTGATATTGACAACGCAGCGCAAACAAGCGCCCGGATAATTCGCATCGCTGCTCACATCCGTCGTGTAATGCCAACAACGTTCGCATTTGTCACCTTCAGCGCGTGCGACAGCGACGTTGAGTTCAGCGCCTTCAGCTAATGTAACGCCCGACACGATAAACGTATATCGCAAGTCTTCGCCGAATGAAGCGAGAAACGCGCGCGTGTCAGCGTCAGCAGTGATGGTAACTTTGGCTTCGAGCGCAGCGCCGATGAGTTTGGCGTTGCGAGATTCTTCGAGAGCTTTGGTGACGGTTGAACGAATGGCAAACAGTTTCTCATAACGCGCCAACAACGCCGCGTCGTGCCACGCGGGTTCGTAAGCTGGGAACACCGTGAGATGAACCGACTCGGCTTCGGCCTTTGCGCCGGGGATGTTTTCCCAGATTTCGTCCGCCGTGAAAGCCGTGATGGGGGCGAGCAGTCGCGCGAGGCGATGTACGATTTCATAGAGCGCCGTTTGCGCCGAACGTCGCGCCTGTGATTTCTCCGCGCTCGTATAAAGCCGGTCTTTGATGATGTCGAAATAGAGCGACGACAGTTCAACCGTAGCGAACGAATAAAGCGCCTGATAGACGCTCATAAAATCGTAGCCTTCATACGCGGCCAGCACGCGCTTCGTCGTTTCGTTGAACGCGCTCACCGCCCAACGATCAAGCTCGTGCATCTCGGCGAACGCGACGCGATCCGTCGCCGGATTGAAGCCCGCGAGATTGCCCAGGCAATAGCGCGCCGTGTTGCGCAACTTGCGATAAGCGTCAGAGATGCGCGTCAGGATTTCGTTCGAGATGCGCATGTCTTCGTGGTAATCGAGCGCTGCGCACCACAGGCGAATGATTTCAGCGCCGCTTTGCTTGATGACTTTTTCAGGCTCGACCGTATTGCCCAGCGATTTCGACATCTTGCGGCCATCGCCGTCTACCGCCCAGCCGTAAGTGATGATCTGTTTATAGGGCGGAGCGCCTTTGACCGCGAGGCCGATGACCAACGACGAATTGAACCAACCGCGAAACTGGTCGCCGCCTTCGAGATAAGCGTCGGCGGGGTAATTCAACCCGCGCGGTTCGAGCGTCGAAATCCAGCTACAACCCGAATCAAACCATACGTCGAGGATGTCGTGTTCTTTGACGAGTCGGGACGATTGGCACTTGCCGCAAGTCGTACCCGGCGGCAGCAATTCGGCTTCGCTGCGTTCGTACCACGCATCGGCAGAATCTTTCTCAAACAAGTCGGCGATGTGATTGATGACCTTCGGGTCAAGCAACGTATCGCCGCAATCTTCGCAATAGAACACTGTGATCGGCACGCCCCACGCGCGCTGGCGCGAGATGTTCCAGTCGGGGCGCTCTTTGAACATGTTCTTCATCCGCTCGTTGCCCCACGACGGATGCCATTGGATTTTGTCGCACGCGGCGATGGCTTCGTCATTGAGGCCGCTCTTCGCCATCGAGATGAACCATTGCGGCGTAGCGCGAAAGATCACAGGGTTGCGGCAGCGCCAGCAGTGCGGATAGCTGTGATTGAATTTTTCAGACTTGAGCAACGCGCCAATAGATTCGAGATGCGCGATGACGGCCTTGTTGCCGTCGGGATCGTTCTTGCTCAAAGAGACGACACGCTGTCCGGCGAAGTGGGCTACGTCTTTCATGAAATAGCCGCGCCCGTCCACGGGGTTATAAATTTCGAGGCCGTATTCGCGCCCGATCAAAAAGTCTTCGTAACCATGCCCCGGCGCGGTGTGGACTGCGCCTGTGCCTGCTTCGAGCGTTACGTGATCGCCGAGCATCAGCAACGAGTCGCGTTCGATGAACGGATGCCGCGCGTTCAAGCGGTCAAACAAGTCGCCGTCGTACGTCTCAATCAAAACGTAATCTTCCCAGCCGAGTTTTGCCGCGACCTGTTCGAGCAAGCCGCTGGCGACGATGAAAATTTCGTCACCGACTTTGACCGCGCTGTATTCAAACTTTGGATTCAGACAGATGCCCAAGTTGGCGGGCAGCGTCCACGGCGTCGTCGTCCAGATGACGATGCTGGTTTTGACATTCGCCAGCGACGGATCGAGTTTCGCCGCGTCAGGGAAAGGGAACTTCACATAAAC
>JANNUY010000534.1:0-4505 GCA_031414155.1 Acidobacteriota bacterium | reverse complement strand
CGCGAACTCAGTCAGAAAGTCTGTGATGTGGCGTTCGCTGGCTTCGATAGAGGCTTCGTCAGCCGGATAACCTTCGAGATTGCCTTTCGACGGCCAACTGAAAAAGGCCGTCGCGCCGGGCACTTTCAAATCGCAATCCATCTGCGCCGCGCGGATGGCTGCGTCTTCAAACGTCACGTTGTAGCCATGCAAAAAGAACAGCGCGTGCGCTGCGCCGTCTTCTTTGCCGTCTTGTTTACGCGCCGTGTCGAGTGCCTGCCGCACTTCGTCAAAAAACGCAGCGCGTTCAAGCGTAGCCAACGCGCGCAAACGCAACCGGTCATCGCGGAAATCGAAGCGTTTCAATTTGGTCAGCCACGACGTACCCGTTTCGCCGAAACGATGAGCTTCGGGGATGAATACGTCAGCGCGTCCGCGCGTCACGCGGTCATGCCGTTCGCCCGTGAAGCCCATGCCATCCGTTGTCGGCTTGCGATTCGTGCCGAACCACACCGGACAAACGACGCCTTTTTCATCTGCTGTTGCTGCTTTGACTGGCGCGCCGCGTTCCATATCGCCGCCGCGCACGACGGTTACGCTGGGCGCAGGCGCGACAGGCGCATCAAGTTGTTGCAACAACGAGCGCACGCGGGCTTCGATCACCGCGCGTTCGGCTGAATCCGTAGCGAGACGTTGTTGAATGGTGCGCGCGAGTTCAACGGCCCGCGTGCGATTGCCGGTGCGCACGGCGGTTTCGAGTTCGGCGAGCAATTGCGTCAGCGTGGGTTGGTTCGTCGTCGGCATCGTAGAAACTCCTTTGCGTTTCAGGTTTGTAAAAGTTTGGCAGTTGGCGAGATCGTCCGCAACGGTGGCGCAAGCTCGCCAAGCTTGCGTCGCGTGGCAGCCGCGCGCCTTGATCGAAGCGGACGCGCCGCGCACCGGGCGCTGACGGAAGCGCCCAATATTGTCGCCGCTGCCGCAGTTGACGCCACCCCAGCGGCGCAAGCTTGGCAGCTTACGCCACCGTTTGCCGCAGCGCCTCCGCCCGCACCTGTTCCAACAACTGATCTATCGCCGCCTGCAACTCGTCCACGTCCACCTGCCGCGAGACGAGCCAGCGCGCCAGCGGATCGAAGGCGGAATCATTGAGCAAGTCGGCGACGCGCGGCACGACGAGCGGCGTCGCGGCGGCGTGCGCGCGGCGGAAGCGGGCACCGTAATTGCCGAGCGAGTACTTCATACTCTGCCCCAGTCCGGCGACGAGGCGGTAAACGAATGCGGCGAGTTGGTGGCGCGGTGCTTCAGCCAGAGCAGCGGGCGTGCCGCTACGGTAAAGAGATTCGGCCAGGTTGTTGTGCGAGATGGTGCGGTCGTGGGGATCGGGCAAGTACTCGCGCAGGGCGAGGGCGCGACGTTCCTGGCGGATAGCCTCTGTCACGTCGCCTTGTTTGTCGAAAAGATCAGCGAGGGAACTGAGTACGCGGGCGCTCTTGGTTGGATCGTGCTGGAAGATTTGCAAACAGGCTTCGAGTTCCGCTTGTGCCTCGCCGAAGCGGCCCAGATTGCCCAGCACAACAGCGCGGTTCATCCGCGTAGCGGCATACTCGTCTGGGCGCTGGAGCGTGTGCGTCACTTCCAGGATGGCGTCAATTCGGGGAAGCGCAGCTTGCCAGTCTTGCCGGGCATAGTGGGCGTCACGGGCGATGTCGAGCGCACTGATATACGTGCGTGCGAGGACTTCGGGATGTGGTGCTTCCGGCACAGGCTGGCCCGCGCGCTGCTGCCGCCACCAGCGTTCGAGTTGTTGCAATCGCGCTTCTACCTGAGGCAACGCCTTAGCAACGTGGCCCTGCATGATCTCAATGCGCAGGGCTCCTAGTTCGCTACCGATGACGTTGACGGCAGGGCGGTTCGCATTTTTGAAGGCTTCGGCGCTCTCAAGCTGCCGCTGGTGTGCGGCGTCGAGGTTGCCGATATCACCCAAAGCGATTGCCCAGTTGCTAGTGATCCAGCCGACATCCGACCAAGCCTGATGTGCGTCAGGACTCCCGGAGATGGCGGCGTGACAAGCCTGAGCGGCAGCCTGTTCGTAAAAGGGCAAACTGGTATCGGGGCGACCACCAAGCCGCAATGCATCGGCAAAGTAACAGAGGCATTTCCAACGCATCTTGCCTATCGGAGCGAATTCGGCGGCGGCTTGTAAATGCGGCAACAGCTCTGCGAGCAGGCGTGGATCGCTGGTGCCAGTGGCGATTTGACCAGCAAATTTACTCAATCGGTCGTAAGCCTTCGCTTGCACGCAATAGGCTAGCGCGCGGCTGCCCGCTTGCAACGCGGCGGTCGTGTTCTCACTTTCGAACATCTTGAACGCCGCCACGAGCCGGTCAGCATACGCCAAACGGATGGCGTTTTCGGTCAGGCTGTTGGACTCCGCCGGACGGTCGCTAAAGCGGGCGAGGATGCGTTCGCGCACCAGTTCGTGGCAACTGAGGCTGGGGTTTTCATCGTCCGGCGCGTCGCGCCCTTCGTTGACCAGCCCGACGGCGATGAGGGAAGGCAGGAGGTCGGTAGCGGGTTGTCGTTTGTCGGTGGTCGGTTGAGGCAGCGCGTCAATCATCGCGCGAAACTGTGGCGGCAAGGCTTTGAGTTGTTCCTGAGTTTCAGGCGGAAGCAGCGGCAACATTTCGAGCATCTGTTTGAGTTGCCGAAGCTGCTGCGTCTGTTCGCTCTCTTCGCCGCTCCACACGCTTTCAAGCAAAGCAAGCTCGACGGGTTCGTTGGCGACGGCGATCATCCACAACAGGCGGCGCGCGTCGGGGCTGGCGTGGGCGATGAGTTGATCGAGCGAAGCCGCGAGCGCATCGTTCAGATAAGCAATCTCTTGGGCGTCGCCCGGTCGCGTCGCAAACAGCGCGGGCAGTTGCGCAAACCCTTTGCCCTGTTCCAGCGTGTCGAGCGCCGTCAGAAATTGCGCGCGCAGATCGTCTCCGCCCGCAGCCAACCGCGCCAGCCGATCCATCAACAGCGGATGAAAGCGGCTGGCATTCAACAACCGCATCGCCAGCGCCTTTTCGCTCGCGTCGGCGCTGAAATACATACGGCTCAAGCCCGTGTGTTCGCGCAAATAAAGCGCCGCTTCGCCCGACGGCAACGGCCCCAGCAAGACCGAGTGGCAACCCGCACCGTCGAGCGCCGTCAACGCATGGCGGCAGGTCAGCCACACCCGTGAACGCGAGTTAATCAGTTCGTTAGCCAAGCGTGTCAGGCAACGCTCCCAAGCTTCGTCCTGACAAGCCCAGCGCGGCGTGGCATCCGTGTCCGTAGCCCGACCGTTAGCGAGGGCTACATTGGCGACGCGCTCGTTGCTGCCGAAGGGCGACTCGCCGAGGTAGCCCTCGCTAACGGTCGGGCTACGGACACCTGCCCCCGCGCTATCGTCACCGTCTATGATTGGGCTGCTGACAGGCGACTCCGGCTGCGGTTTCAGATTGGTTTCAAAGTTATCCAGCACCAGCAAAATGGCTTCGTCTTTGAGCGCGCGCATCAGGTTGCGCGTCAATCGTTCGAAGCGTTCAGCGCCCGTGAACTCAGCACTGGCGTCGCGGTAAATCGCATCGGCGGGATTCTGTTGGATGTGCTTGTGATAGAGCTTCAATTCGCCGTTGAGCTTGATATGAATGTCGCGCAACACAGTCTCAAAACTCAGCGCGTTCGGTTTGGCCTGATAGAGCAAGACCCAATCAAAGCGCGTTTGCCAGAGCGCGAGGGCTTCGGCGGTGAGCGCCGTCTTGCCCATTCCGCCGAGGCCGGTGATGAGGGCGACAGGCGATTGATCTGAGCCGATGAATTGCGCGCCCAGTGCGGCCAGTTGCCACGTGCGTCCGACGAAATGTTCGTGCGCGGCGGTGGTCAATTCGTTGATTTGGTGCAAGCGCGGATCGCGCGGGTTGAGCGCAGGGCTGCGGCCATCTTTCCAATGCAAGCCGGATGCTTCGGCTCCATAAAGCAGCGGCGTCGCGTGATCGCAGGCGGCATAACGGCTTTGGTTGGTAGCCGCCAGCAAATGCTTGCGCGCCATCGTCAACGCAGCAGCGGCGGTTTTGGGTTGCGGTTGGGCGAGCAACAGGCGGTAAAACTCTACGGCCAAATCGCGGGCGTATTCATCGCCGACGGCGTAGCGCATCGCTACGACCGCAGGCACGCCGCCCTGCAACAATGCGTGCGCCGTGCCGGTGTATCCGGGTTGTTCGTCAACCGCGATGTCTTTGGTCGCCGGAATGGCAGCCGTGTCAGTAGCCCGCGCGTCAGCAAGGGCAGCCTCGGTGCTGCGTCCTTCGGCATCAACATGCGCATAGTCAATGCTGCCCTCCCTAACGGCTTGTCATTACCTAGTTTTTTCGAGTTTATGAAACAAGCGAACTCCTTCAACCAATGTTTGCAAAGTGAGGTATCCACGCCAGAGTGTAATCCAGCCTGGCAGCCCATCACTTTTGCGGTTGAGGTGTCCGCCCAGCCGTCCGAGCGCG
>JANNUY010000533.1:0-2506 GCA_031414155.1 Acidobacteriota bacterium | reverse complement strand
ATTCTTTCTATGGCCTTGCTTGGCGCTAACGAACTCAAACGCAAACTTTTCATTCTGGTCGAAGGCCAGCCTTTCGCGGTGGTCGAAGTCGCATTCGCTTCGCCCAGCGCGCGCGGCGCTTCGACGATGGTGCGCACGAAGCTGCGCAATTTGCTGACCGACAACGTACTCGAAAAGTCATTTAAGACGACCGAGAAATTCGAAGAAGCCGATGTCGAACTCAAGCCCGCTTCGTTTCTTTATGCCGACGGCGACGGCTATCACTTTATGGACGAAGTGAGTTACGAACAGTTCGCGCTCACGGCGGATGACCTCGGCGATGACCGGTTGTATTTGAAAGACGGGCTGCAACTGCAAATTCGCACTTACAACGGTTCGCCGATTTCGATTCAATTGCCGACGATGGTTGATCTCGCCGTAGCCGAAACCGAACCCGCGATGAAAGGCGATTCGGCGTCGGGCGGTACGACTAAAGCGGCTACGCTTGAAACGGGCTTGGTGGTGCGCGTGCCGCTGTTTATCAAAGAGGGCGAAGTCATTCGCGTGAATACCGAACTCAATGAATTCGTCAGTCGCGCTTAACGTAAACAGGTTACGGCCATGAACAAACTCAACTGGGGCTTGATCGGTTGCGGAGACATAGCGCGCAAGCGCGTCGCGCCTGCGTTGCGTGATTTGGCGAACAGCGAGTTGGTGGCAGTCGCACGCGCGCAAGCGGATTTGGCGGCAACTTTTGCAGGTGAATTCGGCGCGCGTCGCTGGTACGCCGATTGGCGCGAACTGTTGGCCGATGATGAAATTCAGGCGGTCTATTTGGCTACGCCGGTTTATTTGCACGCCGAGCAAACCATTGCCGCCGCCGAAGCGGGCAAGCATGTGCTGTGCGAAAAACCGATGGCGATGAGCGTGGCTGAATGTGACCGCATGATTGCCGCTTGCCAGTTGAACGGCGTGCAAATAGGCATCGCCTATTACCGCCACAGTTATCAGGTTTTGCACCGCATCAAGACTTTGTTGAGCGATGGCCTCATCGGTCGTCCGGTGATTGCGCAAATCAATGCGTTCGAGCGTTTCAATCCAGCGCCGGAACAGGCGCGCCATTGGTTCGTCAAAAAAGAATTCGCGGGCGGCGGCCCGATGATGGATTTCGGCTGCCATCGCATCGAAGTGTTGCTCAACCTGCTCGGCCCGATTGCCAACGTGCAAAGCTCCGTCGGTCAGGCGCTCTTTCAACGCGAAGTCGAAGACACCGCCGTCGCGCTGTTTGAATTCGCCAACGGTGCGCGCGGTACTCTGACGGTCACGCACGCCACACTCGAATCGCAAGACACCCTTTCACTGTTTGGCAGCGAAGGCTCTTTGCACGTTCCGTCACTGAACAAAGGCAGCTTGATCGTGCGCACTGTCACCGGCGAGCACGTTGAAGAGATTCGGCCTCACGCCAATTTGCATCAGCCGTTTATAGATGATTTTACCGAAGCTGTTTTGACCGGCTGCGCGCCTTCGGTGACTGGCGCGATTGGGCGCGAAGTGCAACGTATCATTGAACTGATCTATCACTGAGCGTCGTCGGTAAAGGAAACCCATGGCTGAAAACGAAGTGCTGTTATACGAAGTGCGCGACGCGGTTGGCACGCTCACGCTCAACCGTCCTGACAAACGCAACGCGCTGAATGCTGAACTGATCGAAGCTCTCAAGGCCGGACTCACCCGCGCCGCGCAAGACCCACAAGTCGAAGTCATTGTCTTGCGTGCCGCCGGTGCAGACTTTTGCGCCGGAATGGATCTCGCCCAACTGCAACGCATCGCGCAATTGTCGCTGCTCGAAAACCGCGCCGATGCCGCCAGCCTTGCCGCGCTGTATCAGCAGTTTCGCAACACATCCAAGCCCGTCATCGCCGCCGTTCACGGACGCGCACTCGCCGGTGGTGCTGGGTTGGCTGCGTCGTGCGATTTGGTGTTGGCAACCCGTTCAGCCCAATTCTGTTTCACTGAAACCCGCATCGGTTTCGTACCCGCAATGGTTGCCGCCATCGCGCGCCGCAATCTCACCGAAAAACAAGCCTTTGAGGTTCTCACGCTGGCAAAGCCTTTCACGGCAGAACAGGCGTTCGCTTACGGTTTCATCAATCGCGTATGCGATGACGATCAGCTTGAACCTGCGTTATCTGAATTCGTGAATGACGTGACGCGCGTCAGTGCCTCCGCCGTGCAATTGACCAAGTCGCTGCTCTATCAAACCGACGCGATGACCTTTGAGCAGGCCATTCAGCTTGGCGCAGACACGAATACCCTTGTGCGCATGACGCCCGACTGCCAGGCAGGCGTGCAAAAATTCCTCAGCAAGTCGTAGCCCTAAGTTGTAGTGCGGACTGTCATAAGCTCTCGTCAGAGCGATAGCTTTAAGAGAAAATATCTCACGCGATAGGCTTTATTTGACGCATACAACAAATCCGTTGTACAACAATTGTTGTACAACGGATTTGTTGTATGCGGAGGAGGAGGA
>JANNUY010000532.1:0-1611 GCA_031414155.1 Acidobacteriota bacterium | reverse complement strand
CGGATTGCGGATTGCGGATTCTTCGTCACACATCGCAATTCCAGGAAAACCGGATAATCAGGGAAATGGCGGAAAGCCGAGAGAAAATTGCTAATAAAAAAATCCGCAATCCGCAATCCGCAATCCGCAATCGTCAGCGCGGCACTTCAACGGTCGCCAATAGTTCATCAATCACCATATCCGGCGTCGTGCCTTCAATCTCGGCTTCGGCGCGCAGCAAGATGCGATGGCGCAAGACGGGATGCGTCACGTCGCGTACGTCATCGGGCGTGACGAAATCGCGTCCGCGCAAGGCCGCCAACGCCTTGCTTGCCAGCAACAGCGCCACTGTCGCGCGCGGACTCGCTCCCCACAGCAGATTGGCGTTGTCGCGCGTCTTCCGCACAAGCGTGACCAGATAGTTTTGAATGCCTGGCTCGACGCGCACTTCACGCACTAACGCGCGGCAATGTGATAGCGCGGCGGCATCGGCCAACGGCACAAGGTTCACGGCTTCGAGCTTGCGCGCGTTAAAGCCCGCCTGCCAATTGGCGACGATCTGCGCTTCGTGTTCCGCTGACGGATAGCCGATCAACACCTTCAACAAAAAACGATCAAGCTGCGCTTCGGGCAGCGGATAAGTTCCCTCATATTCAATCGGGTTTTCCGTAGCCAGCACGGTGAAAATCGGCGACAAGCCGTGTGTCTCGCCGTCAATCGTGACCTGCCGTTCTTCCATCGCTTCAAGCAACGCGGCCTGCGTCTTGGGCGGCGTGCGATTGATTTCATCGGCGAGCAGGATGTCGGTGAACACCGGCCCGTAACGCAACGTGAATTGCGACGTATTCAAATTGAATACGTTCGTGCCGGTAATATCGGCAGGCATCAGATCGGGCGTGAACTGAATGCGATTGAAGCTCGCGCCAATGATGCGCGCGAGCGTCTTGACCAGCAGCGTTTTCGCCGTGCCCGGCACGCCTTCGAGCAGCGCGTGGCCTTCGGCGAGCAGACAGATCAAGACCTGATCAATCACTTCGTCTTGGCCGACGATGACTTTATGCAATTCCGTGCGAATGTGGTTTGCGACTTTACTGACAAAATCGGGGCTGACGTAATCTGACATGCGTTCTCTTTCGATAAAATTGAAATGGGTTACAGCGCGCGCACTATAAGCCAATGCGTCTGAACGGAACAATCTATTCACTTGAGTAACTTCACTTGAGCAATTGGCTCACCACCTTGCCCGCTACATCGGTCAGCCGAAAATCACGCCCCTGAAAGCGATAGGTCAGCTTCGTGTGATCAAGTCCCAGCAAGTGCAACATCGTCGCGTGCAAGTCATGCACTTCAACCGGATCAACCGCGATGTTGTAACCCAACTCATCTGTCTCGCCCAAGCTCACGCCGCCTTTGATGCCGCCGCCCGCCAGCCACATCGTGAAGGCGCGCGGATGATGATCGCGTCCGATGAAAGCCGAGCCGTTGCGCGCTTCGTTCATCGGCGTGCGTCCGAACTCGCCGCCCCAGACGACCAGCGTTTCGTCGAGCAGGCCGCGTTCTTTCAAGTCACTCAGCAGCGCGCCGATGGGTTGATCAGTGTCGCGGCACAGGCGTGGCAGCTTCGTTATCAAA
>JANNUY010000531.1:0-5048 GCA_031414155.1 Acidobacteriota bacterium | reverse complement strand
GTCATGCAAAAACTAGCTGAAATTTGTGTTCGTCGTCCCGTGTTCGCCACGATGTTGATCGTCACATTGATGGTGTTGGGGCTGTTTTCTTATACGCGGCTTGAGGTCGAGCGTTTCCCGCGCGTCGAGTTCCCTACGATTGCTGTCACGACGATTCTGCCGGGCGCCGCGCCGCAGGAAGTCGAAACCGAAATCACCGACAAGATCGAAGAAGCCCTGAACACCATCAGCGGCATTGAGGAATTGCGTTCGACTTCGTCAGAGGGCGTCTCGCTCGTGATCGTGCAATTCGATCTCGAACGCAATCTAGACGCAGCGGCGCAGGACGTACGTGATAAACTCAACATCGCGTTGCCCAATCTGCCGCCCGATGTCGAACAGCCGACGGTGCAAAAGCTCGATCCTGATGCGTCGCCGATTTTGACGCTTTCGATTGCGTCGAACCGTTCGGTGCGCGAGATGACGGAATACACCGACAAGGTGTTGCGCCGCCAACTCGAATCGGTAGACGGCGTAGGCCAGGTCACGATCATTGGCGGACGCAAGCGCCAGATCAATGTCTTTCTCGACGGCGACAAGTTGCGCGCTTATAACCTGACGGTTGCGCAAGTGTCGGGCGCGCTGCAATCGCAAAACATCGAAGTGCCCGGAGGCCGCGTCGAAGAAGGCGCGCGCACGTTGACGTTGCGTACGCTCGGTCGTGTGCAAAGCGCCGCTGAATTCAACGATCTGGTGGTTGCCAACCGCGCCGGTTATCCCATCAAAGTCTCGGAAGTAGGCCACACTGAAGACGGCACCGAAGTCGCCGAAACCGGCGGCTTGCTGAATAACAAGCAAGCCCTCTTGCTGAACATCCGTCGCCAATCGGGCAAGAACACCGTCAACATCATTGACAACATCAAAGCGCGTTTGGCTGAACTCGAAAAGACTTTGCCGGCGGGTTACTCCTTACAGATCGTGCGCGATCAGCGCGAATTCATTCTCGCCGCGTTTCATCGCGTGCAGGAACATTTGATTCTCGGTTCGATTCTCGCGTCGCTGGTCGTATGGCTTTTTATGCGCAACCTGCGCGCGACGCTCATTGCCGCGATTGCGATTCCTACGTCTATCGTTTCGACTTTCGCCGCGATGGAATTTTTCGGCATCACGTTGAATGCGCCTTCGATGCTCGGCCTGACGCTCGCCGTCGGCATCGTGATTGACGACGCGATTGTCGTGCTCGAAAACATCTTTCGTTACATCGAAGAAAAAGGTTATTCCGCCTTTGACGCCGCCATCGAAGGCACGCGCGAAATCGGCCTCGCCGTAATGGCGACGACGCTTTCGCTGATCGTCGTGTTTCTGCCCATCGGCTTTATGCAAAGCATTCCGGGACGCTTTTTCAAAAGCGTGGCTTATACGATGTCCTTCGCCATTGCGATTTCGTTGCTGGTGAGTTTCACGCTCACGCCAATGCTGGCGGCGCGCGTGTTCAAAGGTATGAAAGGCCAAGTCTCAGGCAGTGGGGAGGGGCACAAGACTTCAAAAGATACGCTGCTCTCACGCCTGCTGGATGGCAACTACGCGCGGCTGATTAACTGGTCGCTACATCATCGCTGGGTCATCGTGCTGATCGCTGTGTTGACGTTTGCTTCGACCTATCCGCTTTCAAAGATGGTCGGTTCGAGCTTTTTCCCCAAAGACGACCAGAGCGAATTCCAGGTTGAGTTGCGCGCGCCCGAAGGCACTTCGCTCGACGCGTCGCTCGACATCGGCAACAAAGTTTCTGACGAAGTGCGCAAAATGCCGAACGTGGCTTATACGCTCACCACGGTGGGCGACAACCAGCAACGCGATCTCAATCAAGCGATCATTTATGTGAGGATGACGCCGCTCGAAGAACGCACCGTCAGCCAATTCGATTTGATGGCGCGCGTCCGCGAAGAAGTGCTGCCCAAATTCAAGACGCTCAACTTACGCACTGCCGTCACAGACATTGCGGCTATCGGCGGCGGCAGCAGCGCGCAAAACGCCGAACTCAATTACGAATTGCGCGGCCCTGACGTGAACAAACTTGACCTATACGGCAAGCAGTTGCTCGCCGCTATGAAAGCGATTCCCGAAATCGCCGACGCCGACACGTCGCTGACGCTGGGCAAGCCTGAAATCCGCGTGCGCATTGATCGCAAGAAAGCGGCAGAACTAGGCGTCAACATCTTCGACATCGCACGTTCGTTGCGCTTGCTGGTCGGCGGCGACAAGGTTTCTACTTACAACGAAGGCGGCGAACAATACGAAGTTCACATCCGCGCCAGCGAAGGCTTTCGCGCCGACACTGCGGGCATCCTGCAACTCAACGTGCCGTCTTCAAGACTAGGCAGCGTCGGTCTTGACAGCCTCGTCACGCTCGAAGAAGCCAGCGGCCCAACTTCGATTCAACGTTCGCGCCGACAACGCAACGTGACGATTTACGGCTTTATGAAACAGGGCAAGGCCGCCAGCGTCGCCGAAAAACAAATCGAAGAAGCCGTCGCTAAATTAAAACTGCCCGCCGAATACGTCTTCGCCAAAGGCGGCAACAGCAAGGAACTCGCGCGCACCGGACGCGGCTTCGCGCTAGCCTTTCTGCTGTCGTTTATTTTTATGTACATCGTACTGGCGATGCAGTTCGAATCCTTCCTGCATCCGATCACGGTGTTGCTGTCATTGCCGCTGACGTTGCCGTTCGTGTTCATCTCGCTGTTGATCGCCAATCAGGTCATCACGATGTTCACGCTGCTGGGCATTCTGGTGCTGTTTGGCATGGTTAAGAAAAACGCGATTCTGCAAATTGACCATACCAATCAGCTCATCATCAAAGGCATCGAACGCCACACGGCGTTGTTGCAAGCCAGCCGCGACCGCTTGCGTCCGATCCTGATGACGACCATCGCTTTCGTCGCAGGCATGCTGCCGCTGGCTTTCGGCAAAGGCCCCGGCTCAGGCATCAACAGCTCTACGGCAGTGGTAGTCATCGGCGGACAGTCGCTGTGCTTGTTGCTAACACTGGTAGCGACGCCGGTGTTTTATTCGCTGTTCGACGACGCGAAAAATTCCGGCATCTGGACGTGGCTCACCGGACAATTAGGCGGCGCGATTGACGGCACGCGGCAAAAAGTGGCGACAGCTGCTTCATCGTTGTTTGGTTCGATTGGGAAATAGGAGAATTGATATGCCTGCACGCGATCTCGTTCACGACGCAGTGAAAGCGGCTCTTGAAAAAGATGGCTGGACCATCACTGACGACCCGTTGCGGCTTGAGTTCGCGGGCGAAAGGCTTTTCGTTGACCTCGGCGCGGAACGGCTCATTGCCGCAGAAAAAGGGAGAGAGAAAATTGCCGTTGAAGCCAAAAGCTTTTTAGGCAGTTCTCCGCTGTCTGATTTTCACTTGGCGTTGGGACAATACCTGCATTACCGCTTGGCGTTGAAAACCATCGAGCCAGAACGCAAACTTTATTTGGCTGTTCCGGCGGATGTGTATGAAGAATACCTTTCGCTTGAATTCGGTCAGCTTTCAATTCGTGAACATCAATTGAACCTTTTCACGGTCAGCTTACAAGACGAGGTAATTTTGCAATGGCAGACTTAAACGTTTATCGCAAAGCGATCAAAGAATTATTGGAATGGATAGGCGGCGCATCGGCTCCGCGTTCAGCCAGCGAAGCGGCTGAATACAAGCGCGAAGTGATCATTGACGAAGTGCGCGACCATTATCAGTTGCTCACACTGGGCTGGAACAACAATGAGCGCATCTTCAATTGCGTCATCCACCTCGACATCGAAAACGACAAAATCTGGATTCAACGCAACCAAACCGATGTGGATATTGCGAGCAAACTCGTTGAGGCCGGCGTGCCGAAAGACGGCATCGTGCTTGGCCTGCACGCACCATATAAGCGGCCTTACACAGAATATGCCGCCGCATAAAAAACCATGCCGCTTTATTTAACCGAACAGGACGTAACCGAATTGCTAACGATGGACGAAGCGCTTGCCGCTGTCGAAAACGTGTTCAAGGCGTATGCAACGGGCGAAGCCTCCAACCAGTCGCGGCGACGGGTGCGCGCGGCGGGCGGTGCGCTCAACGTGATGAGCGGCGCGGTCAATAACATCGCGGGCTTCGATGGCTTGCTGGGGATGAAGGCTTATAGCGTGACGCGCCAGGGTTATAAGTTTGTCGTGAATTTGTTCGACGCGACGACCGGCGAATTGATCGCCATCATGCAAGCAGACAAGCTCGGACAGATGCGTACGGGTGCGGCGAGCGGCGTGGCGACGAAATATCTGGCGAAGTCTGACGCAAAGACCGTTGGCATTTATGGCAGTGGCTGGCAGGCAAAATCGCAGCTCGCAGCTATTTGCGCAGTGCGCAAAATCGAAAGCGTGCGCGTTTACAGTCGTTCGCCAGAAAAGCGCGAAGCGTTTTGCGCCTCAATGCAAAAGGAACTCAGCTTTTCCGACATTCAACCCGTCGCCGAGCCGCAAGCCGCCGCCGAAGCCGACATCATCAGTACGATCACTTCGGCGCGCGAACCCGTGTTGCAAGGCGCGTGGCTCCAGGCGGGCGCGCACATCAACGCGGCGGGCGGTAATTCGGTGCTGCGCCGCGAAGTGGACGACAAGGTGATCACGCGCGCGAATTTCATCTGCGCCGATTCGACCGAGCAAGCCAAACTCGAAGCGGGCGAATTGATACAGCCCGTCGAGAAAGGCTTGCTCACGTGGGAGCGCGCGCATGAGTTGCGTTATGTGGTGAATGGCGATTTGGTCGGGCGCAAAACCTCCAACGACATCACGTTTTTCAAATCACTAGGTCTGGCGATCGAAGATGTCGCCGCCGCTGCGGTCGTTTATAGCAAAGCGATAGAACAAAAGAAGGGGAAGGGACGGTCATGAAAAATCAAAAGGCAAAAGGCAAAAGGCAAAAGGCAAAAGTGGGAAGTCAGTTGTGCGCCTTGTTGTTAGTGATGCTATCGGCTTATGCCGTCACGCTGGCACAGAACAATCCGCAATCCGCAATCCGCAATCCG
>JANNUY010000530.1:0-2271 GCA_031414155.1 Acidobacteriota bacterium | reverse complement strand
ATTCGCTTGATGGAGTTCAGGTTTGGACATTTCGGGTCTCCTTATTGGGTTTCTGATAGACAGAATTTCAACTAAGAATCCCGCTTTGCCAACCCCCTCACTTGAGAGGAATTTCAACTAAGTTTTGGACAATGCCCGTCTCAGCGTCATTGCTAGTGGCGCTGAGACGTAATAGAGCCTCAGATGCGAAAGATACGAACGATACGTAAAGGTACGAGCGCATTTTCAGAAAGCCGTAAAGGGTGAACGTTTAGGGTTACTCAACCCTTGGCCTCAGCCTTTTTTTTCTCAGCGGCAGCGTCCTCAGCCGTTTTAGATATTTTTAGAGGAACTTTCGTTATGAGCGTAAAACTTAATGAGCCATTATCGTTTAACCATAACTCGGAAGCCGAGCCGTTCCTGCGGCGGTTGCAAGGCAACATCATAAAAGGCCACGGACGGGCGCATACGGCGCATCTTTTTTTGCAGTTCGAGACCAATCAGGCCAGCGCCGTGCGTGCCTGGCTAAGGAATTTGCACTTCACTGACGCTTGGCAACAACACCAGACCGCGCGCGCCTTTCGAGAAAGCGGTAGCTCTGGCGAACTGTTCAAGGCTTTTTTTTTCCGCCGCCGGTTATCGCGCGCTCGAAGTGTCGGAAGACGCTTGGCCAGGCACGCTTGATGATGCGTTTCGTCAAGGGATGAAAAAACGTCAGGATGAATTAAAGGATTTACCCGCCGCGCAGTGGGAAGATTTTTACCAACAAGAGTTGCACGCCATGATCTTGCTGGCAGCAGATTCCGCTCGTGCATTGATCCGTGCGCTTCAGGACATGCGCGACACATGGCCGCCCCAGGCCGTAATAGAACTGGGGGTCGAGTGCGGCAAAGCCATGCGCAATGCCAACGGCGACCACATAGAGCATTTCGGTTATGTAGACGGGCGCAGCCAACCCTTGCTCGTAGCCGAAGACCTCGAACGCGAGAAAAACGAAAAAGACGGCACAGGCGTTTGGAACCCGAAAGCCGGACTCGAACTGGCGTTGGTGAAAGAAGGGTGCGGCAAGCAAGCCGATTACGGCAGTTTTTTCGTCTTTCGCAAACTTGAACAGAACGTGGCGGAATTCAAAGAGAAAGAAGAACAGTTGGCAGCTTTTCTGGGGTTGGAGGGCGAAGACGAAGAGCGCGCCGGAGCTTTGGTCGTGGGACGGTTTGAAGACGGGACGCCCGTCACCATGCAAACCCGCGAAGGCACGCACGCGCCCGTGCCGAACAATTTCGATTATCGAGACGATGCACACGGCGCGAAATGCCCCTTTCACGCGCACATTCGCCGCGTCAATCCGCGCCGCGAGGGCAACGCCGAGCGCCACCATTTGATCGTGCGGCGCGGCATTCCTTACGGCGAGCGCCTGATTGATCCGCGCACCAAAGAATTGCTGGATCGTCCGTCTGGCGGCGTAGGGCTGTTGTTTATGTGTTATCAAAGCAGCCTCGAACAGCAATTCGAACACATGCAAAAGCGTGCCGGTCCGGCGGTCTCAAAGCAAGACGGACCGGGCATTGATCCCGTGATCGGGCAAGGCAAAGGCTTGCCGCAGGAATGGCCCGTCAAATGGGGCGAAGAGGAAAAGAAAGCCTTTGCGTTTGAGAGCTTCGTCACACTGAAAGGGGGCGAATACTTTTTCGCCCCCAGCATCAGCTTTTTGCAAAGTTTATAGAGATCAGCCATTGGGTATGCATTCGGGTACTCAGCTAGTTTCGGCATCATCAGCCATTGGCAATGGGTATCCTCAGCCGTTTTTTCTCTTGTTGCCTTCCAGTCGTCAGCCACAGCGACTGGAGGGCAAGGCGCTTACGGCACAGGTTTTATATAGTTGGTAGAAGTTCAGCCACTAGGCACTCAGTCAGCAGCCCTTTTTCATTGCGCCGTCCAGCCGCCATCTACAAACAGTGAACTGCCCGTGACGAAACCCGCCGCATCTGAAGCCAGAAAGACCGCCGCGCCGACAATCTCGTGCAACTCGCCCCACCGCGCCATCGGAATGCGCGCAACAAAATCTTTGTATTTCGCCGGATCATTGAGCAGTTGCTTATTCATCTCGGTGGCAAACGGCCCCGGACAAATCGCGTTGACCGTCACGCCGCGCTCGGCCCATTCCAGCGCCAGTGTTTTCGTCATTCCAATCACCGCCGCCTTTGACGTAGCGTAAGGCGTACGTTGCGGCAACGAAATCACCGACATAATCGAACCCAGATTAATAATGCGTCCCCAGCCTCGTTCGGCCAT
>JANNUY010000529.1:0-12078 GCA_031414155.1 Acidobacteriota bacterium | reverse complement strand
AAGACACGCCCAGCCTATTTGTTTTCAACACGAGTTCCCCACTGGCTTCGCCGAACCTGCGAGGCTTGCAAGCGAGCCGCGTGTTGCTGGTCGTGGATGGCGAGCGCGTGAACAATTCACGCACTGAAATTCAAACCTTTGGCGCGTCGTTGGGAAGCTATATTGACACCTTTAACATCGAGAGCGCCGAGGTCGTCGCGGGCGCAGGGGCTTCGTTATATGGCACCGACTCGCTGTCGGGCACGGTCAATTTCACGACCAAAGAACCCCTGCGGCCTGACAGCGGTTGGGTGTTGGGCGGCAAGTTGCAAGGGCTTTACAGCACGAACGAACCGGGTCGCAAAGCCAATCTGACTTTTAACCTATCAAATCCGAAATTCGCGCTGAGTTGGTCGGGTACGCATTACCGTTTTGATAATTACGAAATGGGCGACCCGGGCAGCGGCGACGATGTCGGACTCAAAGCCATTCAAAAACAACAAGACGAGTTGAAATATCTGTCGAACAGCAACACCAGCCGTCAGGATTTCGCGTTGACCGATCAGTTCGCCAGCAGCTTCAACCTCGGCGTGCCGTCGAATGCCAAAGCGACGACGATTCAAAACTCGCTTAATCACGGAGCCAATAGTTTCCTGAATCTGTGGCTGCATCCGGCTGAAAAACATTCGGTTCGATTGAAAGCGCAAAACAATCGGCTGGGATATTACGGCTTTCCCAATCAAGCGCCACCGTTTTGGCACGACTTGCAATGGACTTCGTTTGAGAAAAACGACAAGTATGGCTTCCGTTACAACGGCGTAGAGTTTAACAACTTCGTGCGCAGCGTCACCGGTGGCTATTACTGGCAAAAGCTGATTCGCCCGATTGATAACATCACGCTCGTCACACCTGCTGTGCGACCGGTGTGCATTCGCGGACTCTTTGAATCAGCCGCCAATTGCACGGCGGCGAATCAGGCCATCTTCCAAACCGTAACGCGGCCTTCGGCGTTGACGTTCAACAAGCAAGCCGTCACGACCAACGGCGCAGACGCGCAAGCCTCCTTACAGCTTTTGCCCAACAACACTTTGCTGATTGGTTATCAATTCTGGCGCGACCAATCGGGCGACGAATTGAACACGAGTGTTTACAACACGACGCCTGGCACGGCTGGACGTTTGGTTCCCAACTTCTCGCCCTTTGCCGGTTACACGCTCAACACGGCGGTTCCGGTCGTGGCGGGCAAAGGGACGGCGGATAGTTACAATCAGGAAAGCGCGATTTTTCTCTCGAATGATTACGACCCGACGCGCTGGCTCAAGGTGCAATTGAGTTATCGTTTCAGCCATTTCAATACGAAGGTGTTGCGTGGGGCGGGCTTTCCGCTGGCGGGCGGCGCTGCCGCGATTACCGGCCCGGCTCCGGCGGGCATTGATCTCAGCGGAGCGTTGCCCATCGCGCCGGTCGTCAATGGAACCGCTGACGTGAGTTTCCCGCGCAACGCGCACACGGGCAGCCTCGCGCTCATCGGCAAACCCATGCAAGGCATCAGCGTATTCGGTCGCGTAGGCAACAGCTTGCGTTTGCCCGCGTTGATCGAAACCAATTTCTTTCGCGTATTCAATCAAGGCACGTTCGCTTTCGTTTTCTACCCCAACGCGAACATCAAACCTGAGCGCGGCGTCAACGTAGACCTCGGCGTCAAAGCCAATTTCAAACGGTTGCGCGGCGGCGTCACTTATTACAACAACACTTATACGAATTTCATCGAACAAAGCGCGCCGCTGTTTCAGGCGGGCGGGGCGGGTTCGGTGGCTGAACGGCTCAATCTGGCGCTGGGTACTAACTTCGGCTCGGTTTTTTGGGTGCAACGTCGCAACACCGGACGCGCTCGGTCGAAAGGCTTAGAAACTGAATTGGAAGTGCCCGTGAGCTTGGGTTCGCTTGGCTCATTGAGTTTCTCGAACCTGATGAGTTGGCAACACGGTGAAGACCTCACGCCGACTTATGCACAGCGTTGCGCGCTTGATCGGCAGGCGCAATACAACGGATACGCTGGCAACAACTTTTTCAACTTCGGCGAACGTTCGGCGGGTTCGGGCGGAGCGGCTTGCCCGCTTTCGATTTCAGCCGCGGCTCCCGCTGGTATTTCTGCTTCGAATTATTCCGACGTACCCTTTGAACGCATCGTGCCGTTAATGGCTTCGACGGGCGTGCGTTATCAAGAACCGAAAGGCCGCCTGTTTGCCGAATTCAACGTGCGACAACATTCGCGCATCCGCCGCCTTGATCCTGACTTGCAGGAAAACTTTCTGCGCTTTGGTTACTTCACGTTTCGCTCACTGGCGGGCGTGACGACTTATAACGCGCGCGGCGGCTATTCGTGGTACCGCGAGAACGGACGCATCGCGTTGAATCTCGCGCTCGACAATCTCTCGGATAAATTTTATGCCGAGCCGTTTCAATATACCGCCGCGCGCGGTCGCAGCCTCAACTTTGGATTGACGTTCGAGACGTTCAATCTGTTGAAACTGTTTAAGTAAAAACAACTGAGTGAAGGGCAACGCATTCGGTGGCGTTTCCATAACCCTGCTGCTCTAAAGAAGACCCACCAAAACTAAAAACTATGAAACGCAACGCTCTAACATTTTCAATGCTCTTGCTCACCGCTATGGCTCTTCCCGTTCACGCTCAAAAAGTCATTCGACTCTATTCGGGCACGCCTTCCGGCTCTGAAAACTGGAAGCAACCAGAGAAAGAATACTTCTCGCAAATCTGGCAAACCCAGGTTGTCACCAACGTCGTCAATCCAACCCTCACGATGTATGAGCCCGACGCTGCGACCGCGAACGGCACTGCCGTCATCATTGCGCCCGGCGGAGGCTTTCACGCGCTCTCCATCAACAGCGAAGGCAATGACGTAGCCAAGTGGCTCGTCGCCAAAGGCGTCACCGCGTTCGTCTTGAAATATCGCCTCGTGCAAACCGGTGAAGACGGTACGAAAGAAATCATGGATAAAATGGGCAAAGGCCCTATCGAAGTAGACGCCAATAACGTCAACGTAGCCCATCTTGCTCACGCCGATGGTTTGACGGCAATTCGTTATGTGCGCGAACACGCCAAAGAGCTTGGCATTAATCCGCAACGCATCGGCTTCATGGGTTTTTCGGCAGGCGGCGCGGTGACAGGTTCGGTTACGTTTCAGAACACGCCTGAAACCCGTCCTGATTTCGCCGCACCGATTTACGCGTATATGGGCGCAGTCAAACCGGGCGACGTACCGAAAGATGCGCCGCCGCTTTTCATCGTCGCGGCTTCTGACGATCAACTCAATCTCGCGCCTGACAGCGTTGCGCTTTACAGTAAATGGCTCGCGGCTAAAAAGCCCGTCGAGATGCACCTTTATGCAAAAGGCGGGCACGGCTTTGGTATGCGCAAACAGAATCTGCCCAGCGATCAATGGATCGAACGCTTCGGCGAGTGGCTGAACGTGCAAGGCTATTTGAAAAAATAACTATGAGTGACTTGCTGTGGACTCCCAACGCCGAACGCATCGCCGCCGCTAACCTCACCAGGTTCCAGCGCCAAGTCGAGGAGCGTCATCAATTGTCTTTTGCTGATTTCGCCGCCTTGCATCGCTGGTCGGTTGAATCGCCTGAATTATTCTGGCGTGACTTATGGGATTTTTGCGGTGTGCGAGGCGAACCAGGTGAAACCGTACTGCTCAACGGCGACCAAATGCCCGGCGCGCAATGGTTCCCGCAAGCGCGTTTGAATTTCGCTGAAAACCTGTTGCGCTTTCGTGACGAAACCGATGCGATGGTCTTTTGCGGTGAAGGCAAAAAAGAATCCCGCCTCAGTCGCTCAGAGCTTTATCTGCAAGTCGCCCAACTCGCCGCCGCCTTAAGCGCACAAGGCATCGTGGCTGGTGATCGTGTGGCCGCTTACCTACCCAACCTTCCCAAAACCATCATTGCGATGTTGGCTGCCGCCAGCATTGGTGCAGTCTTCTCATCCTGCTCGCCTGATTTCGGCGTGCAAGGCGTGCTGGATCGCTTCGGACAAATCGAACCCAAAATCTTGTTTGCCGCCGATGGCTATTGGTACAACGAAAAACCGATTGATACGCGCGACAAACTAGCTGACATCGTGGCGCAACTGCCTTCGGTTGAGCGCGTGATTGTCGTACCTTACCTGAACGCTCAACCTGACCTCAGTGCGATTCCGCGCGCACAAACTTTCGATGAGTTCACTGCATCATTTCAAGACCCGGAGCATATCGAATTTGCGCAACTGCCCTTCGATCATCCGCTGTATGTGATGTATTCCTCCGGCACGACCGGCGTACCCAAGTGCATCGTACACGGCGCGGGCGGCACGCTGTTGCAACACCTGAAAGAACATCAGTTGCACAGCGATATTAAAAAAGGCGACCGGCTGTTTTACTTCACCACCTGCGGTTGGGTGATGTGGAACTGGCTGGCTTCGGGCTTGGCTTCAGGTGCAACGCTGTTGCTTTATGACGGTTCTCCCTTCGCGCAGGGCAGCCGCTTGCTATTCGATTTCATCAACCGCGAACAAGTTACGCATTTCGGCACGTCGGCAAAATTCATTGATGCCTTGATCAAAAGCGCATTGCGTCCGCGCACTGATTACGCTTTGACGGAATTGCGCACCGTACTCTCAACCGGCAGCGCACTCGCGCCCGAAGGCTTCGATTTTGTTTACGAACACATCAAGGCCGATGTGAACCTGGCTTCGATTTCAGGCGGCACCGACATCATGGGTTGTTTCGCATTAGGCAATCCGTCCGCGCCGGTTTATCGCGGAGAGATTCAATGCAAAGGCTTAGGCATGGCCGTTGACGTATTCGATGAAAAAGGCAACTCAGTGCAACAAACCAAAGGCGAACTCGTTTGCACGCGGCCTTTTCCTTCAATGCCTTTAGGATTTTGGCCAGTGGGTTCAGGGAAAGAAGACGAAGGCGGCACGAAATATCACGCCGCCTATTTCGCGCGCTTCCCCAACGTATGGACGCACGGCGATTACGCCGAACTGACGGCCAACAACGGCATCGTGATATACGGACGCTCTGACGCCACGCTAAACCCTGGCGGCGTACGCATCGGCACGGCGGAAATTTATCGGCAGGTCGAACGTCTGCCTGAAATTCTCGAATCGTTAGTTATCGGGCAGGACTGGCAAAGCGATGTGCGTGTTGTGTTATTCGTCCGCTTGCGCGAAGGCATCACGCTCGACGACGAACTCAAAAACATCATCAAGCAAACCATCCGCACGAACACTACGCCGCGTCACGTACCCGCCAAAATCATTGCGGTGGCTGACATCCCCCGCACCAAATCCGGCAAGATCACTGAACTCGCAGTGCGCGAAATCGTCCATCACCGCCCGGTTAAAAATCAGGAAGCCCTCGCCAACCCCGAAGCCCTGGCACACTTCCGCGATTTGGCTGAGTTACAAAGTTGACCTCGCTGGTCTGCCACGCCCGCCGATAAAAAAGCTGGCTTCAAAAAAACAATTGTGCATAATCGCGTCACTGCAACTCATCCCGCGCACAACTTCGACATCCTCTAATTTCTTTTTCTGACACTTTCATTCGCTTATCCCCAGGCTCGACACTTGTGATTCGCCCTTTTCTGACTGAGGAATAATTTGCCATGAAGCCTATTTACTGCTCACGCTTATTTGTCTTATTTTGCTTATTAGTAAGTGGAAGTATTTTTACGGCAGCTAATTCACTAACACCAGACAGTTTGGCGACTTATGTTCAAGCTGAAACGTTTACCACTCAGGTGCGCTTATTGCTCGAACAAGGCAACTTTGTGGCCCTGGATGATTTAGCTAACGAAGCTCGCACCAGCAAGGCGCGCTTTGCTGACGGCGAATGGAAGCTATTCGTTTTTTATCAGGCAGTGACGCTGCCTATTTCGGGCACGCGCGCGGGCGAATCAGAGTGGGAACCGCATCTGGCTAAGTTGCAACGTTGGTATAAAGCCTCGTCTAAATCTGCCACGGCTCATATAGCCTATGGCGCTGGCCTGATTGAATATGCCTTGAAAGCTCATATTGATGGGCACGAATGGAATTCTATGAGCACCGAAGTCGGAGGGAAAGTTTTTCAAGCACGTTTGAAAATCGGATTAACTGTTTTGCAGGGGTTGAAGAAAGTAAAAAGCCATTGTCCTCATCTTTATTACGTTCAACTCAGGTTAGCGATGGCGCAAGGCTGGAGCTGGATAGAATTTAATATGCCTTATGCAGAAGGCATCGCACAGGAACCTTCTTACTATTATTTTTATCAAGCTAAAGCCTTTAATTTTCTGCCGCGCAATCGTGGTGGAAAGGGTGAGTGGGAAAATTATGCCGATGAAATCTATCACCAATTAGGCGCAGAGGAAGGGGCACTGACTTACTACATGATTGTTTCGCACTTGCGACAGACCCTAGGTGCAACCCTTTTCGCTCAAAATCGAATTAACTGGTTGAGACTCAAAGAAGGTTACCAGGTGTTGCTTTCCCGTTATCAAGGCAATAACTTTCGGCACAACGAAATGGCTTATTTCGCCACCTTGGCCCGCGATCAAGTTGCGGCCAAAACAGCATTCGAACGCATCGGCAATAATCGAAACATTACCATTTGGCCTACGCAGATTGCCTTCGACCAAAAGCGCGCGTGGGCTTATGAACTGGCCGCAAAAGCCGTGAGCAAAGCTCAAGTGATTCGTTAATCAGCGAATTACGTCGGAGGTAATTTCGCTACGGGCGAATACATCCAGCCTTAAACCTGCGGGAGTGAACACCGTAAGCGCAGGAGAAGTGCCAAAGATTGTTTTTATCGTTCCGTGGTCAATCATTTTGGCCTTGGCCTGTTCCGCGCGCTTTTTTACCTCAGCAATACTATTAGTAAAAAATGTCCCGTGAGTTACACCCAACGCGCCGGGTTTAGCTTGCGCGTACTTATTAACGCTAGCCACTCCTTTGTAATCAACCATTTCGATCCGCCCGAAATAATTTTCCTCAACGCCTAAAATGCGAATGTCTAATTGCGCGCCTTTCGGCAATCCGATCATCTTTTCGATTTCTTCGCCTTGCAGCAAATGTGAGGTCAACGCGGGAAAGCCGAATACATCAGCATAGAATTTTTCTTCAGTCGCAGCGTCTTCGACAATCGGGACAAAATTAGTCATTCCGGCAAAGCCTTTCGGGCTAAACGGGTAACTCACCTGCATAATCTCAATCAGCATAATGCTCGTGCTGTCGGTTCCATACATCTGAACTTCATTGACCTGAAGCGGTTCGCCGGGATGATCTTTCACCAGATAAGTCACGAATTTAGAGCGAAATTTCTGCCCGCCTTTTAAGAGTTCGTCATAACGAACCGGCATATCCTTGCAAGCTATGTCAATATTTTTTGGCAATAAGTCAGTAGGCTGCGCATTATCTCTGACGGCGGGTAACGGATGAGCAAATTGCACTAAATGTAATCGTCCGGTGCGAATGCCCAGCGTGCCAATCACGGCTTGGTCTTGTATCTCGTCCGCTTTCATCTCCCATAACTTGGCCAATCCCGCATCCGGGCCTTTCTGACGGGCGACCAGTTCAAAGCCGAATGCATCCACCCATAACTTGAGGGCATCGTCAAGGTTTCGCACGCCAACTACCAGATGGGCAAGCCCATTATCGGCGACCAGACTGGGGGCGTCAGGATATTTGCGAGGTGTTTCATCTCCACGTAAAACAAACCTTTTGGTTTGAGCGAAACCAATTTGCGTGAAGTTAATTAAGCATCCAAGAACAAACACCAGGCACCAGCACCGCTGCATCGAAAAGCGTGCTGTCATAAATTCTCCATCAACTCGTTCGTGAGTATAAGTTCCCACTCAAACGCCGGTAACTTGCCGAAATTTTTCTTTCAGAGATAACACGATCAAATCCATTGCAAGGCAATTTTCCCGTAGTGTTGCCGCTCCGCGATCATCTGGTGCGCTTTGCCCAACTCAGCAAATGGCACTGTCGTGTGTAGTTCTGATTTGAAAGTACCCTCAGCAATCAGCGGTAAGGCAACTTCCTGAAAAGTTTTCATGGTTTCAGACACAAAGCGGGGGCTAGTGACAATGCTAAAGCTCAAAAATTGCAGGTTACGATTCGTGACGGTTAGATCAAAATTGTAATCAAAACCGCCCGCCGCACCGCATAACAACACTTTGCCTTCCATCCCCATCGCCGCGATGGTGGATTTCGCCGTGGGCGTGCCGATAATCACCAGTGCAACATCTGCGCCTTTTTTATCAGTGTCACGCAATAACTCTTCAGCTACGTTGCCGGTTTGGTAGTTATAAACGGCGTCGGCTCCGTGAGCTTTAGCTACGGCAATTTTTGCGTCATTGCTGGTTGTGCCTGCGACCCAGCAACCTTTCCATTTGGCGATTTGTAAAGCGGCGCTGCTAACACTGCTGGCAATCGCCTCGAGCAACACCCGCTGGCCGGATTGCAGGTTCGCAACTGTAACCAAAGCATGCCACGCGGAAAGAAAGCCTACGGGAATGGCTGCTGCCTGAGCGAAATTTAAGTTATCCGGCATTCGCATTAAATTAACTACGTCGAATAAAGCTAACTCAGCGTGCGTGCCACGTGCTCGCCCAAATACTCGATCGCCGGGTTTGAAAGCTGTCACATTTGAGCCAACTGATTCAATAATGCCTGCCGCTTCCTGCCCTAAACCGAAAGGTAGCGGCATCCAGCGAAACGGCCCCACGCCCGCGCGCATCGCCGTCTCAGCATAATTCACACCCGAAGCATGCACGCGCACTAACAACTGATCGGGGCCGGGCGTGGGATCAGGCAGGTCAATCAACTTGAGTACGTCAACCTCGCCGAATTCAGAAACCAGATAACCTTTCATGCAAACATCCTTTAGTTATTTTCGTTAGTTGATTTAAGCAACAATCTTTCAAGAATAATTCCGATCAATACACCGACGGAATAACAAATTAAATCGCTCCACAAAAAACCATAACCTAACACCAATCCGCCCAGCCGCGTTGAGCGCAATGATAACAACCAACCGGCTTGCGATAACTGGCTTAGTTCAATCAGAAAAGAAAAGGCCAGCGCCAGCAAACTTATCTGTTTGGTCGTCAAGCGCGGCAGCAAAAAGCCGAATCCGAAAAACACCATCAGCGCCCACAAGGTATCGCCCGCGTATTCGCCCAGCCACGTTGGCAAACTGTGCGCATAACGCCGCGAAGCCAAACCGAACATTACGGTAAAGCCAGCGGCTAGCAAATAAACCGCGCGATTTCTTTTCATGTTGAAGGGAGGTTCCGACGTATTCTAAAGGCTGAACGAATACCACGCCAGCCCTGCAGGATATTTATCTTTTCAATTTGGTCAAGCGCGCATCCAGTTCAGCCAGCTTGAGGCGGATGCTCACGACATAAGGCATTTCTTTGGGCTGCCAGTGGCCGTAGGTAGTCGTAACGATGGTTCCATCGCGTAACATTTCGACGCCGGGGTAGCAACAATCGCCATCCCATCCGCTGGCGTTGGGGTAATTTTCCATCAGGCGCACACGGTATTGGCCTTCGCGGCCCTGAGTGAGGTCTTCGTAACGGCCCACCCAAGCTACCCAATCGCCGTGCGTCGGCGTTTCGTGTGCCATATCGCGGAAGGTAATAAACAACCGGCCATCCGGTGCGTATTTCCCGGTGTGACGGTCACCAGTTAAAGCATCAGGTAATTCACGAGGCGCGCGCCAGCTTTTCGCTTCGTCGTTCGAAAACATAATAAACGAATTACGCACTCGTTTATTTTCGCGTAACAGCAAGGTGATTTGTTTTCCGTCGGGCGAGCGTACCAAGCCAGGTTCGCAAAGATGAATTTGGTCGGATTGATGGATAACTTCTGGCTTGCTCCAGGTTAATCCGCCGTCACGCGAAAAAACCTGATAAAGCGTCATTGTGTTAGAACGCTTTCCGTCACGCTGAATAAACCTGCCGTCATCGTGAAAGAGCGCGAGGTAATCACCGTTTTTCAAACGCTCGACACTGCCCATCGCCACAATGCCGCCGTAATCGCCGATGGGTTGCAACTCGCTCCAGGTCTTGCCGTCGTCTTCACTGATGGAAGAGCGAATCGGATACAAGCCAGAAAATACAATCAAACGTTTTTTGCCGCGCTTATCTACAACGCGATGAATCGTCGGCGTCTCAAGCGAGGTCTCCCAGCTTTTCGGAGTAACTAAACGTTGTGACCAAGTTAGTCCGCCATCGTTGCTGCGTTTATAGAAAATTGCGCCTTTGCCGTGGCCTTTGGGATAAACGGTGAGAATGGTTTTGTTATCTTCGAGTAACACGGTCGTAGGGTGCCCAAGAAATTGGCCGGATTCGCGGTCTACGATAGTTTGACGTGCGGTGTCTTGCGCGAGGTCAATTTGGGGAATGGTGAAGCCGCGCGATTGAAGTCGGTCAACTTGTGAAAACACCGTAACAGTTAGCCCAAGTGCCAGAAAAAGATATTTCATTTAACCCCTCCTCGGAGAAGTTGATAACGGCGTACGAGTATTATTTCTTGACGGTTGAACTTTTCGTGTTTTGCCCGAAGACTTATGCTTTGGTTGTTGACCGTAAACAACAGCCTCAATTCGACGGCTGGCCTCAAGATCAAACAACTGTTCGCCGCAATTCAAACATACGTCTAACTCAAGGTCGGTGATTTCGTAGGTTTGTTCTCGAACTTCTAACTTCAACGTACTGCGTTGACGTTCTATCTTTCTTTGACCGCAAGTAGGACAAGTATTGATCGGCATAATGCTTCCTTTCATTCGGCTCTTTTCGCGGAAATGAGGATGTAATAAACCTCGTCTCCATCTTCTTTCTGCAACTTGCCTTTGGTGTAGATGAGCAAGTTATCGTAAGTAAAACCCAAAATCACACAGAGCTTTTCATCCGGCTGATTACGATTGGGGCTTCGAGAACGAATCACTTTGTAAACACCTTGAGCATTCAGAATAGCTTCCAAGATATCTGTTCGAGTAAGTCGGTCGGCGAGCATTTCGCATTCCGCTTTGAGCGTGAATCGAACACGACCTTCGATGCAACATCTTTTTATTCTGCGTAACAAAGAATCCATCTCGTTTATCAATCCACGACGGAGCCATCGTCGTCGCCTTTATGAGTCGTCGTCACCTATCCAATGGTCGGCCCCTTCTTCCAGTTTGTGGTAACGTCCGTGCGCCCAATCATAAAAACTCGCCCATGTGTTGAGAACCGTCTGCGTCCCTTCAATTCTTACGTTCACTCCCGCTTCTATAAGGCGACGTATCTCCCGCAGTTCCTCGACCAGTGGCCCAAAGCCAGTATGACGTTGTCCCCACGGTTGCTCAAAGATGCCCAGGTCTTCCGTTTCTTGATACAACGCATCAAGTTCTTTGAGCTTTTCAATCGTGAGTGTATGTTCTCTGATACTCATTTTTCTCTGTCTTTACTGAGGCTGCCATAGCTCGACCTTGTTACCCTCTGGATCAATGACCCAGGCAAACTTGCCATACTCGGAATCGTCAATCTTATCGAGCACATTGCAGCCTTCTTCCTTCAAGACCTTGACCAGGGCGTGGAGGTCTTCTACTCGGTAATTGACCATGAAGGGAGCAGCGCTCGGATCGAACTGTTTACTTTCTTGCGGATTGATTAACCAGGCAGTTGTGCCTGCCACCGGCTTGCCCTCGCCGTCAGTCCAATCGAAGGAAGCTCCGCCCCAGGCTTGGACATCAATTCCCAGGTGTCGCTTGTACCAAGCCTGCAATGCTGGAGCGTCTTTGGCCTTGAAGAAGATGCCGCCGATGCCAGTGACTCGTTTCATGGGATTCTCCTTTATGTTCGTGGTTGGTGATCAAATGGCCGTCAGCCATCTTATTCGGCGTCTAGCCATTCGTTAGGTTGTTTTTTATTTCACTGCGAGCTTCGTGTTAGTCACCCGCGCGTAAGCAAGGGCTGCCTCGGGGCAGCGCGCCCGTCGGCATCAACGAGCGCCATGTAGAGGCAGCCCATGCTTACGCGCGGGCAACTGACACGGAAGCAA
>JANNUY010000528.1:0-3459 GCA_031414155.1 Acidobacteriota bacterium | reverse complement strand
CAGGCAAATAGCCCGTCAGGATGCGCATCGTCGTCGTCTTGCCCGCGCCATTCGGCCCCAGGAATCCAAAAATTTCGCCTTTGTTGACGGTGAATGAAATGTCGTTGACGGCCAAACCTGCGCCGTAACTTTTCGTCAGGTGTTCGACTTCGATCAAGCCTGCCTCCAAGTGAAAAAATGAAATGCGTTAAGTGATTGTGCGTTAGAAGATGACGGATTCTATGCAGCGCCTGTGGGAGCGTCAAGCGGTCGAACTTATGACAAGATTCAGCTTCGGGATAACGGTTCGGTTCATTTTCCATTTCTCATTTTCTATTTTTGATTTTTCATTGCCCCGAATGTTTCGGAAACCAATGACAAATCGTAAATAGAAAATGAGAAATGGAAAATGCCGGTTATTTACTTTCCGGGTCGAATGAAACTTGCCGATCTCAAGCGTTCGCCGAATACTGCGCGCCGTCATCCAAAAATTGAATCGTGACGAAGCGCAAGGGCGATCCTGCCAGTTCGTTAAACGCGCGTCTCACACATACAGCAGATGAATTCCTTTCGTGTTCAGGCCCAGCCGAAGACCTGACACCACGACCCCGCGCCATGATTTAGGAGGATGCTATGCCCTGTTTGCTTCAGCGTATTTCTTCACTAGGCGCGGGCAGGGCCAATCGTTCAGCCGGGGTGAACTCAGTCGCGCTGGTCAGGTCGTAATACTGCACATAAAGCTCGGCGAAGTCGGCGATGCAAAAACACGGGCGATGCTTACGAAAGAGTGTGCCTGCGTTGATGATCGTGAGGTGCTCGAAACTTTGCACGAGGCGATTGTGCGTATGCCCGTTGATGATGAATTCGTAATCGCGCTGATTGACCAGTTGCCACAGTGGATAGTTCGCGTGCAGTTTTAACACGTCTTCCGCCGGCCATACGCCTGCCATATCGTCTGTGCCCAAACCGTGGCAGAGCATGGCGCTGCCGGCGACGGTTTCAAGGCGGCGGATGGTGGGCAGGTTCGGAATGAATTCCCACGCCGGTAATTTCAAATCATAGCGCGACGTAGCGTCATCCAGCCCGCGCATCTCGCCCGCAAACAACCAGCGTTCGTGATTGCCGCGTACGCACAGCACGCGATTTTCGACTAACAATGAAATGGTGTGATTAATGTCGCCGGGGCCGTCTACGAGATCGCCCACGGCGCAAACCAGGTCGAGGGATTGCGTTTGAAAAAAATCAAGTGCCGTCGCCAGCCGCTCGTTCTCGCAGTGGATGTCACCCAATATGCCGATGCGTTGTAAGGCTCGCGGATTCTTCGTCATTGTCTTGTCTTGATGGTCTTTGGTGGCGCGACTATGTATCACGCACGGCTAACTGCGACAAGCTGCGCGGCATGGGTTTACGAAGTTGTGTACGCACGAAGGTTTTTTGGCGGGATTTCTGTCTGCTTTCCGTATTTAACATATGAAGCCCAAGTTTCGGTTCTTCCATTACTGGGTTTCGCTATGCCCTCTGTCAGCTTTTCCCCCACAAGCCCCACAAGGCCACAAGGGAGAGGATGGCGAGGCAGCGTTTGATCGTCGCGCGGGAGGCACCCTGCGCGGCGATCAGCCATAGGGGCACAGGGGCTGCGATGATGGGGCCTACTTGTAAAAAAATATTGGTTGCGTTCAAACTGCGGTCATCAGTGAGGCACACGAAACCGATGCCAGAACCCAAGTTTATTAACTGATGTTACGCGATCAATATGCGAAGTTTGAGTTTGACAGTTTCTTTGCGCCGGAGGCGCTGCGGATGGTAGCCGGTGGTTTCACCCATTGGTATCTACACAAGTCAGTGGTGTCAGGAATAACCGGGTACCACCCGGCGCGCCATTTGTTTCAAGTCATTGAGGTCGTAATGATCAAGCAATTCAATCGCAGACAAGAAAACCCAAAAACCAGCCAAGAGGGCTGGCGCGGTAGCTTGTCCGCGACGAACTTGCCGTCCACTCAAACGCACCAGCAAGTCGCGCACGGCCAGGGACTCCGGCTCGGTCGCTCGTTGCAACTGCCATACGATGACGCAGGCCATCGCGGCTACCAGCAAGCGTTTGAGCATCGCGCCAGCGGTTTCTTGTTGCCATTGGTCTATTTGAAAACCATGGCTTTTGAGCAATTTGAAGTACGACTCAATCCGCCAGCGCCAGTAATACCACTCGGCCAGTTGTGCGGCGTTGATGGTAAGCGGCACGTTGCTGAGCAAGTACCACTCCGCTTCAACCGCGCCATCCGGCAACCGCAATTGGCAGACGACCAAACGCAGTTTGAGCGGCTCGCCTTTGATCCACCGCCGCTTACCGGTACGCCCGCGCGGAAACGCGGGACGCTCAAGCAGCAGCTCGGTTTCCCCCACGAACAATTGGCCTGTGACGTGCGCCGTAATCTCCACGGCCTGCCCCGCCCGCAGGTCAAGTTGGGCCGCTACTTCGGACAACAACTGCGTGCGCGCTTGCCAGACGACTCGTTGCGTGCCATTGGCGCGCACCAAAAACAACTCACCGGCAGCGTGCCATTGGCGATAGTGAAAAATCGAATCGCCGCCTCGATCAATCAAGTGCACCAAAGGCAGAGGCAGTTTTTGCTGTTGCAAAAATTGCATCGTCTGACTGACCCACGCCAGCGGAGCATCGTCGTGGCAGGTTTCTGCCAACGTCGTGTGCCAACCATCCCTGGCCCACAATCCCAAGCTGACAGGCGCGATGGGCATCCCATTCAAATCACTGATCAACAAGGTGGACGCCAGTTTGTAGCCGCACTCCGTGCCGATTTTTTTACGGTCTTGTTTGCTGGTATGCGTGGCATAAACCAAATCAGACCAATCGTGAATGGCCAAGCCATAGTCACGACTGACTTGGGGCAAGCTGCACCGGGCTTGCTCCACCAGCGGAGCTACCAATTGCTGCACACTGACCCGCGGATTGGCATAAAAGCGCCACGCAGCTTGCGTACTCGCAAAGGCTTCCGTTACGCGCGGCAAGGCACGAGAACCTGCCGCTTGAGATTCGCTGGTATGGAGATGTTCTTGCACCAGCGTCACATACCGCTTTTGCAAGCGTGGTTCAACTTGCGGTGTCGGAATTACCATTCAAGAAGCTTGCCTCACACATTGCTTCTTGATAAGCCGTTTGAACTCAATTGCAAAGAACTTGTGTAGATACCAATGGGTGAAACCACCGGAAATGTGGCGTTTAACACGACGCGCCCCAGCAGGGGCGCAAGACCAGACTTTGCAAAGAAATCATTTCACGTCCTGCGTCCCATCCGGGACGCCGATGATTGGACGCCTTTTCCGGTGGTTTCACCACCGGCTGCCATCTGGTCGCGCCTCCGGCGCTGCAAAATCGGTCAAGCCGAATTAACACAAAATTCAGACAAGAAATAACGAGTACTTTTATCGAAAAGAATAGCTAACTCGCCGCGCGCCCGAATCACG
>JANNUY010000527.1:0-17585 GCA_031414155.1 Acidobacteriota bacterium | reverse complement strand
TCCAGTCATTCTTGCCGCTGCCGGTGCGCGAACCAATCGCCGAGCCGCCGAGGAAGTCAGTAACAAAGCCGTACTCGCTGCCATTCCACGCATACAACAACGGGCACGACGTACCTTTGCGATCAAGCTCTTCGATGGTCTTAGCTACGTTGGCTTTTACGGCTAACTCAGATTGCACAATTCCTGCGGGCCAAACCAGATTGAGCGTGTCTACCTGCGTGCGAAAGCCCAAGCCAAAAATCATCGAAGTCGGCGCGGGCGCGGGCGATGAGGCATAGCTTTCCAGCTTCTGTGACAAGCTGCCGCTACGAATAATGGCTTTCGTACCGATGGCGCTGCGGTTGCTGGTTTTTCCTGCGAGATTGACGGCGGCAAAGTTTTTGCCTGCGCCGTCGTTTTTTAAAACCAGCAATGCGCCTTTCTCTTGGATGGTTAGCAACTCAATTGCTCCATCGTTGTTCAGATCACCTGAGACCAGGCAGAGATTGTCCGCGAGTCTTTGAGTGTGGCCCCAAAGAGATAACGAATTCCGCTCACGCCTTAACACATCAAGCAGGCCGTCGTTGTTAAGGTCTATTGCTTGTGCCGCTAATGACTGAGGGGAATCGCCGCGATTAAATGCAGGCTTGTATTGACCTCGCCCATCGCTCTTAAACTCATCTACGCTGCCACCCATTCGTGGCAAATAAAAATCTGTATAGCCATCTTTGTTAAAATCACCGACCGCTACGCCAAAGCCCCACATAGCATCTTTTATACCAACTTGCGCGGCGACATCTTTGAATGAGCCGTCGCGCTGATTGGCGAAAAGTTGCGCAGGCCCAGCGTAATTGGAAACGAACAAATCAATATCGCGGCGATTGTCGTAATCAGTCGCCACCACTGCCGTAGTCTTCATCGCTCCGCCGCTCAAGCCCGCCGCGTTGGTCGCGTCGGTGAAGCTCCACTTCCCTTCTTTCACGCCGTTGTTACGGAAGAAACGATTCGACGTACCCGCAAATTCATCAGGGAAAACTGCCGTCTCAGTCGCCGAAGTCCATTTCGTCAGGTCGGCGAAATTGCCTACGAAAATATCAAGGTCGCCGTCGTGGTCTGCGTCAACAAATGCTGCGGTCAGCGCCCAGCTTGAATAGTTCGTCGGCAAGCCCGTCGCCGCCGTCACGTCGTTAAACGTGCCGTCGCCGTTATTCGCCCAGAGCGCGAGCATGTTGTAGCCAAACAGCAGCGCGTCTTGTGTGTTGTCGTTATTGAAATCGCCGAAGACCGCGCCGCACACGGGCGCATCGCCTTTGAGTTTGGCTTTGTCGGTCACGTCAACGAACTTGCCGCCCGTATTTTTCCAGAGCTTCACGAACGGTTTGCCACTTGCGTCGAGTCCGGCGGCGAAGACATCCAGCTTGCCGTCAGCGTCGAAATCGGGCAGCCCAATCGTCGCGGCGAAAGGATTCACGAGTTCGCGTTTGAGAGCCTCGTTGGCGAATTCGGCTTTGCTGACTTTGCGATTGAGCGCGCTCGACAACGGTTTGTTGCCGAAGGTTGCGGCAAGTCCCATCTCAACTGTCGCGTCAGTGAATTTCACTTCAGGCGCAGCGTTGCTGACGAGTTCGCTTTCCGCGCCGGTGCTGACGACGCCTTCGCCGTAACGGCCTTTCTCGCCATAAACATTGCCGAACGAAGTCGCATAGCCCGAAGCCTTGAGCTTTTGAAATACGCCAAGCATCTGCTGGCCTTCGGGCGCTTTGCCCGAACGAATTAGGCTCTGCGCCAAACTATAAGCCGCCGTCTGGTTATAACTTTCTGCCGCCAAAGCCGCGCGAAAGGCTTTGATCGCGGGTTCGTATTGCGTCTTTTGCGCGTAAAGCTGTCCGACTTGCACGTTCGCGCCTGCGTCTTGCGGGTCAGCGGCGATGACCTTGTTAAAGGCGGCGATGGCTTCGTCGTATTGTTTCTCGCTGCGCAGCGCAAGACCGAGCGCGTAGTTTGCCGTCAGGTTTTCAGGCGCGAGCTTGACGGCTTCCTGCGCTTCTTTAAGCGCGCCGGGTGAGTCATTTTGAAAGAATAAGGCCAACGCCAGATTGATGCGCGCAAGGGCAAACTTGGGGTCAGCGGCCAGAGCTTTGCGAAAGGCTTTAGCGGCTTCTTCGTGTTTGAATTGCTCCATCAGCGCGACGCCGAGATTGTTGTCGCGGTAAAGGCTCTCGCGCTGATTGCGCGCGGCGTCATTATTCGCTTGCGCGGCTTTGGCCTGACGCACTTGCCACACGGCGGCATACGCAATGAGAGCCAATGAGAAAAACAGAAAATACTTTTTCATAGCTTGATGATGGGGAGCAAGATTTTCGCGGGAGGCCGAAGATTAACAAACGAAAAGCGCCTTTGCGAACCAACAGAACGCCGCAACCGCAAAGACGCAAAATCTTGCCTCTCTATAGCCTTTCAGAAAAAGAATTTCTCCTACGAAGCCACACGAAGAAGACACGAAGGCTTTAACGGTAGAAAATTTCATCTTCGTGAAAACTTCTTGCTTCTTCGTAGGGAAAACCATTTTCTTGAATGCTCTAGTTCGACAACGCGCTCTGAATTTGCGCGGCGAGGTCATCACCGTTTCAGGCAGTGCGTCAGAAAAAGATTTCAGGGCGGGGCAATCGTTCGTGAACGAAAGGCAGCGCCTACCGATTACCGGCAACAGGCAAGCGAAAAGCGGGCGACTTTTTCATCCTGCTGTGCTTGGCGAAGCGTTGGACGAACCGTGCGCAAAAAGCCGAAGAAACATGAAATTATTTTTGGCTGGCTTCCGTCTATCGCAGGGATACCTTTCTTATTTTGAACAAACGCGGCTCCGGCGCTAACAGATGGCGCTGGGAATTCGTTAAGGACTTCTTTCTTTATGGCATTTAGGGCAAAACCAATTTTCGTACTACTTCCGCTGCTAGCATTGGGCGGATTCATCGGCTATCGCGTCAAAGAGGCGATTCGCACTAAAGCGGAATTGCAGCAAGGCGCTCCGGGAGCGGGCGCTCCAGGGCAACAAGCGGGGCGCGGGCAGCCAGCCGGGGGCGGGCAAGGTGGAGCCGGGGGCGGAGGGCGCACGCAGGCCGTACAAACCGGGGCGGTCTCATCAGGCAAAATCAGCGAAAAAATTGCGCTGACGGGTTCGCTCAAAGCCAAAGAGCAGGTTGACGTGATGCCGAAAATCGGCGGACGCATCACCAAGCTGCTGGTTGACGTAGGCCAAGTCGTCGCACGCGGCGCGCTGGTCGCTACGATTGAAGACGACGAAATCCAACAGCAACTCGAACGCTCAAAGGCTTCGCTGGCGGTGGTTGACGCTTCGATTGCGCAACGTGACGCCGAACTCAACAACGCCAAATCCGATTTCGAACGGCGGCGCAAACTCGTAGACGAAGGTTTATTACCACGCAGCGAACTCGACACGCTTGAGACGCGCCAGCGCGTCGCCCAATCCCAACTCGAACTCGCGCGCGCTCAACGCCGCCAGTCTGAAGCCGAACAGCGCGAACTCACGATTCGCCAAAGCCAGACGCGCGTTTACTCACCCATCAACGGCATCGTCGCCAAACGCCAACTCGATCTGGGCGCGATGGCAGGAGCGAATACGCCAATTGTGACAATTGTGAGTTCCAACCCGATGGTGATCGAAGCCAAAACGGCGGAAAGCGACATTGCGCGCATCCGTCGCGGCGCGGTCGTCAACGTCACGATTGACAGCTTGCCCGGACAAAAATTCACGGGGCGCATCTTGCGCATCGCCCCGCAACTTGATCCGCAAACCCGCAACGGCCTCGTCGAAATCGAAATCCCCAATCGCAACGGCGCGCTCAAAGGCGAAATGTTCGCGCGCGCCGAACTCAACCTGGGCAGCGAAAGAATGACTACGCTGTTGCCGCGCGATGCGCTGGTTTATCGCGGCGAACAGCCCGGCGTTTACGTTATCGAAAAGGACGCGGCCAAATTCCTGCCGCTCGAAACCGGTCTCACGCAAGACGACAAAGTCGAAGTCGTCAATGGCTTGAAAGTCGGCGACGTAGTGATTACGCGCGGCTCGAACCTCATCAAAGACGGCGACCGCGTACGTGTGCAGGAAGCGCGTCCACCAGGGGCGCCAGGCGGTGAAGGCCAAGGCGGCGGACAACCACGCCAAGCCGCAGCGAATCAAGCAACTCCCGGTCAACCACAGCGACCACAACCGCCGCAACCACCAGAACAAAAGCGCAACTAATGTAAAGGTAGGGCAGGTGTTAAACCTGCCCTATCGTCTTGAGAAAAGGAACTCACCAGCGGAGAAGTGCAATGAACTTACCAGAACAATCTGTCAATCGTCCGATCATGGTCTATATGTTCACGACCGTGATGATCCTTCTCGGCGCGGTCTCATTCATCAGACTGCCCGTAGACCTGATGCCCGAAATGCAAAGCCCGACGCTGTCGGTGCGTGCCGAATATCCCGGCGTCGCACCCGAAGAAGTCGAGAATCTCGTCGCGCGCCCGCTCGAATCTACGTTAAGCGCTGCGCCAGGCATTTATCGCATCAACTCTACTTCGTCAGAAGGCTCCGCCAACATTCGCATCCAGTTCGATTACGGCGTGAACATGGATGAAGCGGCCAACGAAATTCGCACGCGGTTAGATCGCGCGCGCGGTTCGTTGCCCGAAGGCGTTTTGCCACCGACGGTCTTCAAATTCGACACATCGCAAATGCCGATCATGTCGCTGGCGGTTTCAGGCTCTAAGGGTCAGGACGCGCGCGAATTGCGTACGCTGCTCGAAAAAGACATTCAGCCGCGCCTCGAACGGGTGGGGGGCGTCGCCGCCGTAGACATTCGCGGCGGCTTGCGGCGCGAAATTCACGTCACGCTCTCAACCGAAAAGCTGCGTTCTTACAATCTCTCGGTCAATCAGATTGTCACGACGTTGCGCAACGAAAATCAGAACCGTCCCGTCGGCCCAATGGAAGAGGGCAAATATGAAGTGCTGTTACGCACGCAGGGTGAATTTCAGGACGTGAAAGAAATCAGCAACGTCGTCGTCGCGGCGCGCGGCGGCACCCCGATTTATTTGCGCGACATCGCCAAGATTGACGATACGCACGAAGAGATTCGGCAGATGGTACGCATTGACGACCAGCCCAGCGTACGCTTTTCGATTCGCAAACAGTCGGGTACGAACACCGTGACCGTGGCTGAAAACGTGCGCGCCGAACTCGCGCGGCTCGAAAAATCTTTCCCCGACATCAAAGTCTTCCCGATGTTCGACTCGTCGCAATTCATCACGAAATCTATCAACAACCTCAACGAATCGGCCATCGAAGGCGGCATCCTCGCCGTCATCGCGTTGTTGCTTTTCCTGCGCAATATACGCAGCACGATGATCGTAGCGATCTCGATTCCCATCACCGTCGTCGGCACGTTCATCTTGATGTATGCCTACGATTTCACGCTCAACACAATGTCGTTCGGCGCGCTCGCCCTCAGCGTAGGCATGATTGTGGACAACGCCATCGTCATCATCGAAAACGTCTTCCGACACCGCGAACAAGGCTACTCGCACGCTGAAGCCGCCGTGATGGGTACGAGTGAAGTCGCCGGGCCGCTCGTCGCTTCGACACTGACATCGGTTGCCGTTTTCGTCCCGCTGCTTTTTGTCGGCGGACAAAGTGGCATCATGTTCAAACAGTTGGCGTGGATTGTCGGCTTCTCGCAAATCTTTTCGCTCGTCATCGGGCTGACCCTCGTGCCGGTGCTGTGCAGCAAATACCTGCGCGTGCGCAAGCCGGATGACAACAAAGGCTTTCACCCGCTGGCCTGGCTCGTGCGCATCAGTGGCAAAATGCTCGACACGCTCGATGAGAATTACCAACGCGCCATTCACTGGTCGCTCACTCATCGCAAAACCGTCATCGCCAGCGCCGCCTTGCTATTTGTGGGCAGCCTCGCGCTCACGCAATTCATCGGCGTCGAGATGACGCCCGAAACCGATGAGGGCGAAGTGCGCGTCAGCGTCGAACTCGCCGCCGGCACACGCGTCGAAATCACCGACGAAATCGCCAAGCGCATGGAAACAATCATTCGCAAAGAAGTCCCCGAAACCAAACACATCATGAGCGAAGTCGGCGGCGGCGGATTCATGTCTTCGTCCATGCATACGGCTGACATGAGCATTCAGTTGAAAGACAAAGCCGAACGCCAGCGTTCTAGTACAGACATCGTCAACGCCTTGCGGCCTAAGCTGAACCTGCAACCCGGTATGCTCGTGCGCGTCAGGTCACAGAGCAACAACATGATGATGAACCGGCGTGGCGGAGGTGGTGGCGAGCGCGTCTCGGTTGAGATTCGCGGCTTCGATATGGCCGTCGCCAGCGACATAGCCAAGCGCGTCAAAGACATAATTGACGGCATTCCCGGCATCACTGATTCGCAAGTCAGCCGCCGCGAAGGCTTCCCCGAAATGCTCGTTCGCGTAGACCGCGACAAAGCTGCCAGTCTCGGACTCAACGCCTCTGACATCGCCAGCACGCTCGAAACCGTCATCGGCGGACGCCGCGCCAGCCAGTTCCGGCAAGAGGGCGAAGAGTTCAACATCCTCGTCCGCCTCAACGAAGAGCAACGCGCCAACATCGCACAATTGCAAAACATCACCGTCGTCACCCCCGGCGGCCAAGCCGTACCCATCGGCAACCTCGTCACCGTTCAGCGCCGCGAAGGCCCCGTCTCGATTGAACGGCAAGACCAGGAACGAATGGTGCGCGTCACGGCTGGTTACGCCAAACGCGATTTGGGTTCGATCATGAAAGACGTTGACCAACGACTGAATGGCATGAGCATGCCTTCGGGTTTCTCGATCTTTTATGGTGGCGAATATGAAGAGCAGCAGAAATCTTTCCGGGAATTGTTGTTCGCACTGATTCTCGCCATCGTGCTGGTTTATATGGTGATGGCCGCGCAATTTGAATCGTTGCGCGACCCGCTGATTATTTTGTTTTCGATTCCGCTCGCCGCCATTGGCGTAGTGCTGGCACTCTTCCTGACCGAAACAACATTCAATCAACAGGCGTTTATCGGCACGATTATGCTCGCAGGCATTGCCGTGAATAACGCCATCGTGTTGATTGATTACACCAACCTGTTGAGAGAACGTGACAAATTGCTCTTGCGCCACGCCGTCGAACTGGCCGGACGCCGAAGGTTACGTCCGATTCTGATGACTACGCTCACCGCTATTGTCGGTCTGTTGCCGATGGCATTGGGCCTCGGCGAAGGCTCCGAAGTGCAATCGCCCATGGCGCGCGTCGTCATCGGCGGCCTGACGACTTCGACGCTGATTACGCTGCTGTTTATCCCGACGATTTACACCATCATCGAAGAACGCGGCCACCGCAAAGCAGCCACCGAAATCGAAACGGAAGGCATGCCGCAACCGCTGCAACCGATGGGCGCTGATTAACGGCATCGTTTTCACCAACACAAAACAGGAAGGGCACGCGGGAAGATTCAATCACTTCCCGCGTGCCCTTCCTGTTTTGGCGTGTTTTTGGCGTTTTGATCTACAGGGTTTGCAGCGCTGCTTGATCGAACCCGATCACCAGTTTTTGGCCTTTGCGAATGATCGGACGGCGTAACAGATTCGGCTCTTCAACGATCAAGGCGAATAGTTCTTTACGCGACGGAAGGCTCTCGGCAAAGCCGCGCTCTTTATAAACAGCATGCCGCGTATTCAAAAACGGCGCGAGGCCGTCATCGCCGAATATGGTTTCGAGTTCCTCGACGGTCAGCGCCTTTTTGGCGTAATCGCGTTCGACAAGATTTTCTTCACCGATTTGTTCGCGCAGGAAACTCCGCGCGTTGCGACAGGTCGTTCAGGTGCTTTTCAGCCAGAAGTGCGTTTTCATAAATTTATTCAGCAGTCTTGGAATGCGGACGCAGTATAGGTTTCGCTCAACACGCCCGACAAGTCGAACCGCAGCCTGATTCTTTTCAAAAAAATACCGTCGCAGGCACATGACAATCTTGACGCTTTCTGGCGTTACCTCTAAGATGACTAACCGGTCGGTAAGTTGCCGCAACAAGTCGGCTGGTCTCTTCATTCACATAATCATCACTATCGGGTTTTACCTGCACTCTTGCTCGGCGCGTTCAGTTTTTGAATCCGTCGAAGTTCGTTCGCTTGTCTTCGCTTGTCATAGGCGCAAGTCGTAACACCACACGGGATTGCGCCTAACCAAAAACCAACGTGCCTGGCACGAAGCACACTTCCCAAAGGAGTTGCGTGATGAATTCAACCGCCCGTCCGTTCACTGTTCGTTTTTCTTATCTCATTTGGTTAATGCTCTGTGGCTGCTTGCTCGTGTTCGGGCAAAACGCTTCGGGTTCGATCAACGGCATCGTGAGCGACCCCAACAGCGCCGTCGTCGCGCAAGCCACCATCACCGTCAGCAATCGTGCGACGGGCGCGGCCCGCCGGCTCAAGGCGGGTGAAGAGGGCAATTACACCGCCGACAACCTGCCGCCTGGCGAATATGAAGTGAAAGTCGAAGCCGCCGGTTTCGTTTCGCAATTGCGTGTATTCACCGTGCTGGTCGGCACTACCGTCACCGGCAATTTTTCGCTCACCGTCGGCGCAGCCAGCCAAACCGTCGAGGTCGTAGGCGGCGGCGCTCCGATTCTCAACACCACCGATTCGGCGCTTGGCGGCATCGTGACGCAAAAGCAAATCGAAAGCCTGCCGCTCAACGGACGCAGCTTTCTTTCAGTAGCCAGTTTGGAACCGGGCGTGACGGTCACGTATCAGGCGACTTCGGGCGTACTCAATCAAAACGATTTCTTTCAGGTGGGCATTGGCGGCGCGCCTTCTTATATGACGAGCATCTCGGTGGATGGCTCGCGCGCGAACGACCGCATCACGGGCGGCACTTCGCAAAACTTTTCGTCCGAAACGGTGCAGGAATTTCAAATCGGCACCATCGGCTTTGACCTTTCGGCTGGCACAGCCTCATCGGGCGTAGTGAATATCGTTTCGCGCAGCGGCAGCAATGCCTATCACGGCAGCGCGTTTATGTTTTACCGCGACCACAATATCTCGGCGTTCCCTGGACTGACGCGCCCCTGCCTGTCGGCCAGCGTGTTGTGCAACGATCCGGCTTCGCGCAAACGGCTCTTCGATCCTTATTTCGCGCGCAAGCAATATGGCGCGACGGCAGGCGGCCCGATCAAGAAGAACAAGCTGTTCTTCTTTGCCAACTACGAGCGCAGCGATCAAGTCGGCGCGCAACCGATCAACTATGTCGATCCGCTGCTGACGGGCTTCAATCACATCGGCAAGGTTCCCTTCGATCAGCATTTGATCGGCACGCGCCTCGATTATCGTTTGAATGACAAGCACACGTTGTTCGTGCGCGGCAACATTGACAAGAACGACAGCGTCGCCGGAACAGGGCTGGAATCCACCTGGATCGCTTCGAGCAACTTTTCTTATCAAACGCAGTTGGGCGTGACCAGCGTGCTGACGTCGCAACTGGTCAGCGATTTCCGCTTCGCCTATTCCTATTACCGCAACCGGCTTTTCGCGCCGAGCCGGGAAATTTGCGAGGGACTGGCGGGCGACCCCAATTTTTGCTTTGGCGTGGGCGGCACACTGATTAACTTTTTCGGCGGGCTGTCGGTCGGCAACAATGCCAACACGCCGCAGGATCGCCATCCGCGCACTTATCAGTTCACCGAAAACCTCAGTTGGACAAAAGGTAAGCACCGGCTGCGTTTGGGCGGGAATTGGGAGCACGTCTATAGCAAGGGCAGTTGGTTCCGCAACTACGCCGGCACCTTTTCAACCTTTGCGCCGGCGACGTTGCAACAAAACTTCCGCGCGCTTTATGACTCGCTGCCCGCCAGTGTGAAGCAAGGTTACACCGGTCGTCCCGCCACCTTTGCCGAATTGCTGCAATTGCCGGTCAGCGGCCAATTGACGATTGGCATCGGCGACGGCGGTCAGCCGGTGCAGCACCTTTATGACAAGCTGACGACCAACAACCACATCCGTTTTTACGTGCAGGATAGCTGGCAACTGAAGCCGAAGTTCACGCTGAATTTCGGCATTGCCTGGTCGTTTGAAGACAACCTGGTTTATCACTTGCTCGACCGCCCGAAATATCTGGCACCGACGGGCATTCAACTCGGCAAGATTCCGCAGGATTACAACAACTTCGATCCGGCGCTGGGCTTTGCCTGGTCGCTGAATAGCAAGACGGTCTTGCGCGGCAGCGCGTCGTTGCACCACGCTTCGGGACAACGCACTTACCTGAAATTGCAGGATCAAATCTTGATCGGCCCCGCCGGTTCGGGCTTGAGTTCGGCCAGTTCCAGCAACGTGCCGAATCCGAAATTCGGCCTGCCGAATCCGCTCGGCGGTTTTGTGCAGCCGGGCAATTTGAATTTCGGCACGCCGACAGATTACCGCGCACAGGAGTTGCTGAATTACCTCGGAATCATTCGCAATGTTCTGGGCGGCACGGCTTACAGCGGCAAAGACTTGGCAATTCGCAATATCGAAGTGCGCAAGTCGGCTCCCGCGTTGGGTACTGAAGGGCTGTTCGACGCCAATTACCGCACGCCTTACACGATTCATTTTAATGGCGGCGTGCAACGCCAACTTATGCGCAACCTGTCGGTCTCGGCGGATTTCGTGATGCGACGGGGCGTCAAGTTCGGCGCGAACGACGGCATGTATGAAGACATCAATCGCTGGAACCGTTATGCGGCGGGTTACACGATCAATGCGACCACCGGCCAGGTGCTGGAAGGCGTCAACCGCTTCCGCAATCCGGTGATTCCGGCTTGTGCCACCATCTTGAATGCCAGCACGCCCGCCGCGCTTGATCCGCGCCTGCCGGCAGCGCAATGTTCGAACAACGTGATTGCTTATAATCAAGGCGGCATTCTTTCGCGTTACACCGCGTTGCAGGTCAAAGTGGACAGGCGCTTTGAACACGGGTTCATGCTGACCGGCGCTTATGCGCTGGCGCGTTACACGTCCTTCACCGGTTTTAACAGCTTCACCGATTCGTCACAGAACCATGGGTTGAGCGGCGCGACGCCCAAACATTCCGGTTCGTTCAGCGGCATTTGGGAACTGCCCCAGTTGAAAGGCGGCAACAAACTGCTGCGCGGTGCGCTGAATGGCTGGCAGGCTTCGACCATCTGGCAGATGTCGGGGACGACGACAAACACCGTCACGCTGGGCACAATTGATCGTGAACTCGACGGCACATTTACCTTCGTGTTGCCCGGCTCGTCGTTCAATTCCTTCGGACGAGGTCAAAACGCCAGTGACATTCGCAAACTCGTAGACGCTTACAACGCGACGTTCCCGGCGGCGAAAGATCTAACGCTTTCTCAGATCACCAACCGCGCGAACCGCGATGCCATCGGCACGTCTTTTCCTTTCATCGTCTTGCCCGATAACTTTCAATCGGGCGACAGCTTCCTCTCGCATGACGTACGGCTGACGCGCGTCATTTCGATCCGCGAAAAAATCAAGCTCAACCTGATTGCCGAAGGCTTCAACGTGTTGAACATCGCCAATCTCACTGGTTTCTCTGGTTCGCTGGCGACTGCGGCGTACGTCAGACCCACTGCGGTTGGCGGCGTTGGCAGCAATCCGACGGCAGCTTCCAACCTCTTTGGCCGGGCGGGTGCGCGCGTGAGTCCGATCTTTGGGACGGGCGGCCCGCGAGCATTTCAGTTCGCGGCGCGGCTGAGTTTCTAACCCGCGAGGTGTAGCGCAGGTTACCAACCAGCGCTACACCACGCATTCGGTTCGAGTTTATGAACAACCTAAACAAACTGTTTTTTTCATTCCTGTTTTGCAGCTTGTCGTTCCTCTCATTCGCGCAAGACAAGCCCGCTGAAAAACCACGCAAGACCGGCTTGTGGCCGGCTGATTGGGTTTATCAATTGGCCGAAGGCGTAACGACGCGCGAGATTACTTTTTACAGCGACGGCATTGGCTGTTACGGCAAAATCTTTTTTCCGAAAGGATTTTCCGTGACCGGCAAGACGCCCGGCATCGTGTTGGGACAAGGTTGGGCGGGCAATCATTTTTCGATTGAGAAATATGGCGCGCGCTTCGCCGAACGCGGCATGGTAGCGATGGTCATTGATTATCGCGGCTGGGGTTCGAGCGATGGATTCGTGATGCAAACCGCGCCAACCGTTGCGCGCGGCGAGAAAGAACCAGTGCGCGATGACAAGCGTTACGCCGCAGCCAAGACTGAGGTGACGATCAAACGCACGCGGTTGATTCCGTTGAAACAAGTCGAAGATTACCGCAACGCGATTTCTTACCTGCAAGGCGAACCCGGCGTAGACCCTGACCGCCTCGGCATCTGGGGTTCGAGCTTTGCGGGCGGCAACACCATCGTGACGGCGGCGCTCGACTCGCGCGTCAAAGTCATTGCCATGCAAGTGCCTGCCATCAGCGGCAAGAACGCGACGAACGCTCCCGCGACGCTCACCGGCAAATTGCTCGAAGACGCCATTGCCCGCGCCCGCACCGGCAAAGGCGTCGAATTTGAAACAGGATTTTCCTATCGCCGCATGGTTGACCTCGAAACCAATCAGATGGTCGCCGAATATCGCCCTTTTCATTATTTGCCGCGCGTAGGCACTCGCCCCGTGATGTTCATCGTTGCCGAAAAAGAAGAACTCTTTCGCAACGCCGACAATGCGGGCGCAGCAATAGAAGTGCTGACCGGCCCCAAGAAACTCGTGACCGTACCCGGCGTTACGCACTTTGAGATGTATATCAACGAAGCGTTCGAGATTAGTTCCAACGCGGCGGCGGCCTGGTTCCGCGAGCATCTGGGCTTGGAGCCGAAAGCCGAAGTGAAACCTACAGGGCAATAAAAACTCTGTTCCGAATTTTCTCTGCGTCGGCTCTGCGAAACCTCGGCGACTCTGCGGTGGAGGCATACTTGAAACTGACGAACATTGGCTTAAGGAAACGAACATGACTTTCTCACGTTGCTTTATCGCGCTTCTCACCACACTCACGTTTTTCAACTTCAGCGCCCGCGCGCAAACAAAGCTCGAAATCAAAACGCTCTCTTCGCGTCCTGGGTTTGTCAGCGGCGGCGATGCCCTCATCGAAATCAAAGCACCTGTGCAACCCACGCTGACGCTAAACGGGAAAGACATAACCAGCCAACTCAAGCAGAACGGAACCGCTTGGCGCGGCGTGGTGAGCGGCTTCAACGTGGGCGAAAACACGCTGCTGGCGAAAGCCGCAAAGCAACAAGCGACGTTGAAGGTCACAAACTATCCCACCACCGGGCCGATTCTTTCGGGGCCGCATTTGACGCCTTATGAATGCCGCACCGTTGAATCAGGCTTGGGCGAACCGCTCGACGCAAACTGTTCGGCCAAACCAAAGATTGATTATTTTTACCGTGCTACGAACAACACCTTTAAGCCGCTGGCTGATCCGGTGAAACGGCCTGATGACTTGACGACTACGACGACGATTGACGGCAAGACCGTGCCTTACATCGTGCGTATAGATTCCGGCACGATCAATCGCAGCATCTATCGCATCGCTGTTCTCGACGACCCAAACCCTGAATTGAGTGGCAATCAATGGACGCCGGGCGCAGGCTGGAATCGCAAGCTCGCCGTGAGCTTCGGCGGCGGCGCAGGGACGCAATATAACCAGGGCGTGAATCAGGCCAATGCCGCGTTGAATCATCTTTATCTGTCACGCGGGTTTGCCTTCATGATTTCGACCGAGTTGGTCAATCAACAGCACGGCAACGCAGTCTTGCAAGGCGAAGCGTTGATGATGCTTAAAGAGTATTTCATCGAACGTTACGGCGTGCCGAAATGGACGGTCGGCAATGGCGGTTCGGGCGGCGCGATTCAGCAACTGGTCATCACGCAAATCTATCCGGGCTTGCTGGATGGCTTGCAACCTACGTTGGCCTTCCCCGATTCGTCGTTGCATACGGCGGATGCGGGCTTGCTGCAAAACTTCTGGCGCAAAGCCGATGCGTCAGTTTGGACGGACGCCAAGAAGACCGCCGTCGAAGGCTTCACCAAAGGCACGACGGCGGCCTGGGAGCGCTCGTTCGTCCCCGTGCTGACGGCGACGAACGCGAAGGGTTGCGCGATGAAGGACGAAAGCAAGGTCTATCATCCGGTCACAAATCCCAAAGGCGTGCGCTGCACGATGCAGGAGATGCGCGCCAACATTTATGGACGCGACCCGCAAACCGGCTTCGCGCGCAAGCCGCAAGACAACATCGGTTTGCAATACGGATTGCTGGCGTTGAACAGCGGCACGATCAACGTAGACGAGTTTTTAGATTTGAATGAAAAGGTCGGCGGCAACGACATTGACGGCGGCTTCGTTGCGCAACGTTCCATCGGCGATGACGTAGCCACACGCGCCATTTATGCCAGCGGCTTGCTTAACTCCGGCGGCGGCGGATTGGCGAACGTGCCCATCCTGCACGCGCGGCCTTATACCGATGCGATTGGCGACATACATGACCGCCACCGCGATATGACGATTCGCGCGCGGCTCGAACGCGCGAACAAGCGTTCAGACAATCAAATCATCTGGACAGGCCCGGCGATTGAGCGCGGCAAAGCTCCAACCGTAGACCTCGCCGCGCTCTCGCTCGACGCGATGACCAAATGGCTTGATGCGCTGACGACTGATGCTGCGCCGCTCAACACCGATAAAGTCGTACGCCACAAACCCGCCGAAGCGACCGATGCGTGTTGGGACGCGCAGGGCGTTCGCATCAATGAACGGGCTACGTTTGACGGCGCAGGCAAATGCAACGCGCTTTATCCCGTTCACAGCGAACCGCGTTTAGTGGCAGGCGCTCCGCTCACGAACGACATCGCCAAGTGCCAACTCAAACCAATCAACTTTGCTGAATACAAAACGGTTTTTACCGATTCACAAAAAGCTCGCATGAAAATGGTCTTCCCGACGGGAGTCTGCGATTTTAGCAAGCCCGGCATTGGGCAAGCGCCAATCAAGGGAACTTATCAACGTTACTGAACTGAAGGAATCATCCACATGAACAAATCATGCTATTCACTCATCGCGCTGTTGCTGCTGACGAGTTTTGCCAGCGCGCAAAATCAACCCGTTCGTTTTGCGGGTACGACTTGCACGACGACGCCTTACCTGCACTGCCCCGACAGCGAATGCAGCGGCGCAACGGTTATCAATCAAGGCAATGTCGTAGAAATGAAAACGCGTCGCACTTACTTTCTCGACTATCCCTGCGATTTGCAGAAAGGCGAGAAGGTCACGTTTATCTTGAGCCTGCACGGCGGCGGTTCGTATGGAAACTGGACGCGGCATTACTTCCCGCTGATGGATTATGTGACGAAGCATCGGCTGGTGGTGGCGACACCCAACGCGCCGACGCGGGCGTGGTCTGAGCCGGATGATGAATACTTAAAGAACATCGTCAATTTCGTGATTGAGCAAGTCGGCAAAGAAAATATCAAAGCCTTCTGGCTCGCCGGACACTCGCAAGGCGGCATGACTTCGAATCGCCTCATTCGCACTGACTTTTTCAAAGACAAAGTAGACGGTTTCTTGAGTTTGTCGGGCGGACGCATCGGCGGCAATCCGGGACGTTCGGCGACGTTTGCCCCACCGGCTCCTGGCGCGGCTGTGCCTGCGGCAGCGGCTCCGGCAACAGCACCTGCGATGTCAGCGGCGATGGCAGCCTTGCGCGAATTGCCGACGGCGAATTTCTCGTTCATTTACACAACCGGCATTCGAGAGGTTGACGAGAAAGGCGTACCGGAAACTTCTGAATGGGCGAAGAAATATGCTTGCGGCCCGCGCCGCGCGCCGGTTGAGATTGTAGATACGAAAGCGGGTTACATTTACGACACGTCACGGCTGAATTTGCTGCGTCCGGGGTGGGGCTTGCTGCCTGCGCCGGGCAAAGCTCACCTGATGGCTTTCTCTGACTGTCAGGACGGACGTGTCGTCGCCGATGTCGTACGTTTAGAGAAAGGCCACACCGAAGGCTTGGAACCGAAAGTCACCGAAGAACTCATCAAGCTGATACTGTCTGCGAAAGGCGGCAAGCTGCAACAAATTCGTGAGGTAACAAAACAATGAGAAAGCTATCGCTCGTGTTCAGCTTGCTGATGGCGGGCATCACGACATACGCGCAACCACCGGTCACGCGCCCGCCTGATCCGGCGGCGATTCGCATGCCGTCGGCTTCGACTTTCAAAGCACCTGACAACCTCGAATTCCGCACCGTCAATGTGATGAGCGAAGGCGTCAGGTTGCACGCCGAATTGTTCTCGCTGAAAACACTCGCGGGCAAGCCGCTGCCGACGGTGATTCAAGCGCACGGCTGGGGCGGCACGGCGGCGAACTTGCGCATGGATTCACTCGCGCTGGCGAATGCCGGTTATCTAGTCATCGCCTTCGATTATCGCGGCTGGGGACAAAGCGACGGACGCATCGTGCTAACGGCTGCGCCTGAAAAACATGAAGGCCGCAAGTTCACCGCGCAAGTCGAAGAGTTGCGCGAATACGTTGACCCGACAGAGCAGTTGAGCGACTGGCTCAACGTCGTGAGTTGGGCGATGGGCGAACCCACCGTAGACAAAAATCGCGTCGGCATTCGCGGCTCGAGTTATTCCGGCGGTCATGTGTTTTGGGTCGCCGCGCAAGACCCGCGCATCAAGGCGCTGGTCAGTCAAGTCGGCGCGTTCGATTCGCATTGGATCATCGCCGATGAAGCCAATCGCAAAATGACTTATGACGAAGCGACGCAACGCGCGCGCGGCGAAATCGGCTATCCCGAACCGCGCCTAAAAGCCGTCGGCAATCTGATTGGCGCGCCGATTCGCAACAAGGTGATGCTCTATGCGCCGATTGACGAAGCCGCCAAGCTCAAAGACTGTGCGGCGCTGTTTCTCGTCGCCGACAAAGAAGAACTCTTCGACAACAAAGACCACGCGAAACTCGCGTATGACCGCATGCCGAGCAAAAAGAAAAAATATGTGAATTATCCTGAAATCACGCATTACGGCATTTACCGCGAACGGCGGCAGGAAGCGATCAAAGAAGCGGTCGCGTGGTTCGATGAACACTTGAAGAAGTAACTGAGAATTGAAAATAGTGAATTAAGTGTGGCAATGCCGTTCCGATCTGAAACGTTCTGATTTAGAATACGCTGGCATTCACCAACACATCAGCAGCATCACGGAGAACCGAATTATGAAACGCACTCTAAGTTTTAGTTTCTTGCTGGCGCTCGTCGCGCTCGGCCTTTCGCTGTCTTTAGGTTTATCGGGCTATCGTTCATCGGCGGCCTCGGTGACGTTCACCAAAGACGTAGCGCCCATCATTCAAAACAAATGCATGAACTGCCATCGCCCCGGCGAAGTCGCGCCGATGAGTTTCATGAATTACAAAGAAGTGCGTCCGTGGGCGCGTTCGATCCGCGAAAAAGTCGTCGCGCGCACGATGCCGCCGTGGTTCGCTGACCCGAAACACACTGAATTCTCAAACGACCCGCGTCT
>JANNUY010000526.1:0-2158 GCA_031414155.1 Acidobacteriota bacterium | reverse complement strand
GTGATTCTCGACACGGCGGAAAAGTGGGACGCCGATCTGATTGTGATGGGTTCGCACGGATACAGCGCGATCAAACGCTTCATGCTCGGCTCGGTTTCGCACGTCGTGGCAACCCACGCGCACTGTTCGGTCGAGATCGTACGTGAGCGAAAGGCAGCACAATCATGATTTCAGATTTAGGCGAAACCGAAGCCCGCGCATTGCTACAACGCGGCACGCTAGGACGGCTGGGCGTATGCGAACCAATCCCCGATGACGAACACCACCGACCTTATGTCGTGCCGGTGAGTTATTGGTACGACGACAACTCGGTCTATGTGCATTCGTTGGCAGGCCGCAAGATTCGCGCGTTGCGCGCCAATCCGCACGCCTGTTTGCAAGTAGACGAAATCGAAAGCCCCTACGCCTGGCGCAGCGCACTGGCGTCCGGCCTTTATGAAGAAGTCACTGACGCCGCCGAACGCGAACGCATTTTGTCGGAGTTATTCAAACGGCTGCCGCACCTCACGCCGGTCGAGTCGCGCATGACCAAAGGACTGGACGAAACCATCGTCTTTCGTTTGCGCCTCACTAGCGTCACCGGCGTTTTTGAAAAGTGGTAACAATCGCCAAAATTTGTAAGGCAGATTTTTAACCTGCCCTACAGGTTCAGTGCGCAATGAAACATAGGGCGGTTTCCGAATCTGCCCCACAAATTTTCCGAGGAGGAGTAATGACAATGCCTATCGAACGCGCCGCGTGGAGCGGCTATGTGAAAGAATTCAATCAGCGCAATGCCGCCCGTCCGACGCGGATGGAAGTCTTCGGCGAACTCGGCGCGCAGGAAGCCGAACACGATTTGGCCTTCAACGGCATCACGCTTGAAGCAGGCGGACTCGACGCCCCCAAACTGCAAATCATGCTCGGCGTGGCGGCGGCCAACGAACGGCATCTAACGCATACGATCACGCGCGTCACTCGCACCACGCCGAAACGCGCCGACGACGGACGCGATGAGGTGCTAGAAATTCAAGACGCAAATGGCAGTCGCACCCTGCTCAGTTTCACTGCGCTGCCTGAGCTACTTCCCGCCTAACTCTCTCAGTGCAGCAACCGCGCCGTTGCACTTCCTTTCGTAGCGGCTCGTCCGCTGCTTTCAAACGCGGCAACGGCTTCAAGCACGCACGATTGCGTGTCGCGCGCGGCAAGCCCGGCAACCCCACGGAGTGCCGGGCTTGTTCATTTGTGGCAACAGCACTTGGCCTTTGATTTGCACTCGCCACGAGTATGAGAACGATAGAGGAATTTCACCCACAGGCTTTTTGGCAACGACTGCTCGCAGCAATTGGTATCGCTTGCATTCTTGCCTTCAACGCCCACGCACAAATTCCGACACCAACGCCAACACCTTCTCCGACGCCAACACCTACGCCTACGCCCAAAGCAACGCCTGCGCTCAAACCAGCAGCGCCAACAGGAGAAGAAATCAACGAAGCGCGCGACTTGTTAGGCGCGCTCGGGTTTTGGGTGATCTTTGCCGAAGAGCATAAAGACGGACGCATCGAACAGAATCAGAAATTCGACACGTCCATGCGGCATGCACTGATTGCGTTTCAGAAAATCGCAGCGCGTAAGCGCACCGGCGTACTCACCCCCGACGAGTTGGAAGCCTTGCGCAAGGCCAAACGCCACGAAGCCTTAGAGGCTGGTTACGCCCACATCGAAGTAGACCTCGCCAAACAAGTCTTACTCGTCGTAGACAGTTGCGGCGCGTGTTTGCGCATCCTGCCGATTTCATCAGGCAGCGGCGAGTGGTTCACCGAAGGCGGCAGAACGCGCCGCGCCGTCACGCCCGTGGGGCGTTTCAAAGTCGAACGCAAAATCGCGGGCTGGCGCAAGAGCGCGCTGGGCTTGCTCTATTACCCCAACTATATTGTTGGTGGTTATGCCATCCACGGCAATCCGTCAGTGCCGCCACAACCCGCCAGCCACGGCTGCATTCGTATCCCAATGTTCGCGGCCAAAGAATTCGCCGACATAGCCGTCATCGGTTTACCGGTGATCGTGCACGACGGCAGCTTGCCCGCTGAGAAACCCGTGTTGACCGCACAAAAAAACTATAACGGGACTGTTGTTATGCAAGTCTTGAATTTAACTGCCAAAACGCAATTGACCATCG
>JANNUY010000525.1:0-2521 GCA_031414155.1 Acidobacteriota bacterium | reverse complement strand
AATCAGCCCGTCACGACGAAATATCTTTACGAAGCCAAACAAAAAGGCACGCGCATCGCGGTCATCAATCCTTATCGTGAGCCGGGATTGGAGCGTTACTGGATTCCTTCGGTCGCCGAAAGCGCGCTGTTCGGCACGAAGTTCACCGATGAGTTTTTTCAGGTTCACACAGGCGGCGACCGCGCGTTCATCGCGGGCGTGCTGAAACACTTGATCGAAAACGATTGGACTGACAACGCTTATATCGAACGGCATACAACCGGCTTTGCTGAGTTGAAGGCTACGGCGCAAGCGCACGAATGGGACTTGCTCGAAACGGCGGCGGGGGCGAGTAGGGAAGAGATGTTGCGCTTCGCGCGGCTGGTGGCTGAAGCCAAAAATGCAATCTTCGTTTGGTCAATGGGCATCACCCAGCATCACGACGGCGTAGCCAACGTGCGCGCCATTGTTGATCTCGCGCTATCACGCGGGTTCGTAGGCAAGCCCAAAAGCGGCCTCGTACCCATTCGCGGCCACAGCGGCGTGCAAGGCGGAGCCGAGATGGGTTGCGTACCCAATCAACTGGCGATGGGCGTCGCGCCTGATACAAATGGTGCGGCGCAGATGAGCGCGTTGTGGGGCTTTGACGTGCCTACAGAAAAAGGCTTGAACACGATTGAAATGATTGACGCAGCTTATCGCGGCGAGCTGGATTGGTTCTATCAGAGCGGCGGCAACTTTTTAGAGACCGTCCCTGAACCTGATTACGTGCGCGCAGCCGTCGCACGCATCCCCGTTCGCGTGCAGCAAGACATCGTGCTGTCGCCGCAAATGTTCGTCGAGCCGCAAGACTGGGTTTTGCTATTGCCGACACGGACGCGCTACGAACAAACGGGCGGTGGGACGGAAACTTCTACGGAACGGCGCATCTTGTTCAGCCCGGAAATCGCCGGACGCCGCATCGGCGAAGCGCGCAACGAGTGGGAGATTCCGATGCAAATCGCCGAACGCGTTAAAATTGGAAGCTGCGGGCCCGATCAAGCCGCGCTGATTCATTTCGCTGACGGACAAGCCATTCGCAACGAAATCGCGCGCGTCATTCCGACATACGACGGCATTCAACATTTGCGCAAGACCGGCGATCAGGTGCAATGGGGCGGCGAACGTTTGTGCGAGAAAGAGAATGCACCGCATTTCGCTATGCCTGACGGACGCGCGCAGTTCTCAACCATAGCCATCACGCCCAAGCCAAAAGCCGCGAATCAATTGCGCCTTTCGACACGGCGCGGCAAGCAATTTAACAGCATCGTGCAACGTGACCGCGATCCGCTGAATGGCGCGGCGCGCGAAGATGTTTTGATTAGTGAAACTGATGCGCTACGGCTGAACCTCAAGCACGGCGACGCGATTCGCATATTCAACGACACGGGCGAAATGCGTGGGCGTGTCTTCATCGCGCCGCTCACACCCGGCAACGTGCAAGCTCACTGGCCCGAAGCCAATGTGTTGCTCAAACGCGGCCAATGCGATGACGAATGCGGCATTCCTGATTACAACGCGGTCGTTGAAATCGAATGCGTCGTTTGAGTAACTGAACCAACCGAGCTTGCTTTCAACCCACGCCAACCGCTGCTCACTTCGCCTTATCAAAATCAGCGAACGTCTTTCCGGCTTCTGCCAACTCTTTCAACAACGGTGCTGGTTCCCACGCCGCGCCGTGTTGCTGATGGAATTCGCACACGCGGTCATAAACCTTCTTCAACCCAACCGTGTCGGCATACCACATCGGGCCGCCGCGCCAAGCCGGATAGCCGTAACCGTTCAGGTAAACGATGTCTATGTCTATGGCGCGCAACGCGATGCCTTCTTGCAGGATTTTTGCGCCTTCGTTGATGAGGGCGTATTGCGTCCTTTCGATGATTTCTTCTTCGGTAATCGTGCGACGTTCAATGCCCGCTTTGGTGGCAAGCTCTAAAATCAACGCATCAACTTCAGGGTCGGGAATGGCTTTGCGATTCTCGTCGTATTTGTACCAGCCCGCGCCCGTCTTTTGACCGTAACGTCCGCGCTCGCAAAGTTCATCAGCGACTAAGGGATGCCGCACGTTGGGATCGCGCAGGTGAGCGTGTTCTTTGCGAATGCGCCAGCCAACGTCCAGGCCTGCCAAATCCCCAACTGCCAGCGGCCCCATTGCCCAACCGAATTTATACAAAGCCGCGTCTACGTCTTGTGGAGCCGCGCCTTCTTCGACGAGGAACTGCGCTTGCGAACCATAAGGATGCAGCATGCGATTGCCTACGAAGCCATAACAATTGCCGACCAACACGCCGATTTTCTTGAGCCGTTTTGACAGCGCCATCGAAGTCGCAATGACCTCTTTGCTGGTCGCCTTGCCGCGTACGATTTCAAGCAAGCGCATCACGTTCGCCGGACTGAAATAGTGATGTCCGATCACCCACTCAGGCCGCGAAGTCGCCGACGCGATTTCATCAATGCTCAACGTAGAAGTATTCGACGCCAGAATCGCGCCTGGCTTCGCCAC
>JANNUY010000524.1:0-7577 GCA_031414155.1 Acidobacteriota bacterium | reverse complement strand
CAGCTTACGAAGAACTCAGGACTTTTGGCGCGCTTGCCGCCTGATTTCTGTTCACACTATTGAACGATCAAAGATGTCGAAAAACAAACCGAGTATTAGCTGGTGAGTGAAAATCCGCAATCCGCACTCCGCACTCCGCACTCGGATCATCCTCTGAACTTATTGGTCAATGGCATACGGCGGTCACGTCCGAACGCGCGCGGCGTGATGCGTACGCCGGGCGCGGCTTGGCGGCGTTTGTATTCGTTGAGGTCAACCTGCCGCGCGACCCATTTGACCGTCGTTTCGTCGAAGCCCGCTGCGACGATGGCCGGAATGCTGTAATCCTGTTCGACGTAAAGTTCGAGAATCGCATCGAGCGTTTCATAAGGCGGCAGCGAGTCGCTGTCTTTCTGATCGTCGCGCAATTCAGCCGAAGGCGGGCGCGTGATGATGTAATCGGGAATGACTTCCCCATGATCTTGATTGACGCGGTTCAGCCAGCGACATAAATCAAACACCAACATTTTCGGCACGTCTTTGATGACCGCGTATCCGCCGCACATATCGCCGTAAAGCGTGCAATAGCCGACACTCATCTCGCTCTTGTTGCCGGTCGAAAGCACCAGCGCGCCGAACTTGTTTGAGAGCGCCATCAGGATGTTGCCGCGAATGCGGGCTTGGATGTTTTCTTCGGCAATGCCCATCGCGGAATCGGCGAACACGGGCGCGAGCATCGTCAGGTATTGATTGAACGTGTCTTCAATCGTGACTACGTGGTAATTGACGCCGAGGTTTTTGGCGAGTTGTTCGGCATCGCGCGCGGACTCACTAGACGAATAGCGCGTAGGCATAAACACACAGGTCACATTCTCAGCGCCGAGGGCGTCTTTCGCTACGCAGGCGACAAGCGCGGAATCAATGCCGCCCGACAGGCCGATGACGGCGGATTTGAAACCATTCTTTTTGACGTAATCGCGCGTACTCATCACCAGCGCCTGATAGACTTCGGCGTTGTTGTCGAGTGGGGCGGCGAGCGACGGCGTCAGCTTGTCGGCTTTGGGCGCGGGATTCGCTTCACGCAACACGATGGGTTCCGAAGGCGCGATGGCGAGGCGTTCCTGACGGCGGCGCGGGTCGTGCAAACGTTCGCTGAATACGCGGTCGGCGTTGATGTCTACGAGCAGTAATTCTTCTGCGAACGACTGGCCGCGCGCGAGCAGGTTGCCGCGTTCGTCGAATACGAGGCTTTGGCCGTCAAAGATCAATTCATCCTGACCGCCTACGAGATTGACGTAAGCCAGCGCGACGGCATTGTCTTCGGCGCGCGTGGCGAGCATGCGTTCGCGCGCGTTGCCCTTGCCCGCGTGATAGGGCGAAGCCGAAATGTTGATGATGAGTTGCGCTCCGGCCAGCGCCTGCTCTTGCGTAGGCCCGCCGGGATACCAGATGTCTTCGCAAATGTTGACGCCGATGAGCGCGTCACCCAGTTTGAAAATCGGCGCGGTTTGCCCTGCATCAAAATAACGAAACTCATCGAAGACGCCGTAATTCGGCAGGTACTGTTTGTGATAAACACCCTTGAGCGCACTGTCGCAAATCACGGCGGCGGCGTTGTGAATATCCGCCGTGCGATTGACGAAACCGACTACGACCACGATGCCTTGCGAAGCCGCAATGATTTCATCGAGCGCCTGCAAATTCGCGGCGACGAATTGTGGCTTGAGCAACAGGTCTTCGGGCGGATAACCGCACACGGCGAGTTCAGGGAACGCGACGATGTCGGCTCCGGCGGCGCGCGCGCGTTCAAGGTCGGCGATGATTCGGGCGGTGTTACCCGCGAAATCTCCGACAGTGGTGTTGATTTGCGAGAGGGCGATACGAAGGTTGCTCATGACTCAGGTTCGCTAGTGGAAGTGTTCAGAAACGTTTCGAGGTCTTGGCGGGTTTGCGCCCAAACTTCGGGTAACGGTTGCACCAGTTTGGTTAGCTCGCTCCATTCGAGAAAAAACGAATAGCCGTGGCGATAGAAATGGCGAAAGCTCAAATAGTCCAATAGACGGTTGGCAGTGGCGGAGGAAAGGACGGCCGGTCGTTGCGTGGTCACACGCGCCATTTGCCAGAGCAAGTCGCGGTGCCATTGTGCGCTGTTCGGCAAGCCGTCTTCGTCTGCTTTGGCGATGGTTTGAAAAATGTTCTCACGGCCGGTGTAGAAGGAATGCAGCACCGAAGCCAACGCGGTAAGCTCAATCAGGTTCGGTTCTGTTTGGCGCGCGCGTTCGAGCAAGTCACCATACGTGCTGAACAATCGTTCGATCATTTCGATCTCTTGCCTGACTTGTAGCAGCCCTCGTTTAGCCAACACGCAACAACTCTCCGTGTTCCAAAAGGAATTGAGCGAATGGATCCGTTGTGTCGAGTTTGATCAGGTCAACCCGATGCTGAAGCTCGCCCATCAGCTTGCCATAGAGGTGAAAGAATGCGCCGCTCGGACAGCCGCGCACCGCGAGGTCAATGTCGGAATGTTCGTGCGCACGGCCTTCTGCCAGCGAGCCGAACAGAAAGATTTCGCTACAACCGCCGTCTTTCAAAATAGCGACGGCGCGGTCAAGGTCGGATTGAAAGGCAGTGTGAATGTTCATCGGGTTTACGTTCGATTAAGCCACCATTCGTTGTTCGCGCGGTTGATGACGCTTCACAAACCACCAGTATTCCCACCAGCTTTTCTAGCAGCATCGCAGGTTAGCGAGGTATTCCAAAAATGACTCGCACTTCGCCTGCTTCACCGCGCGCGTTGTTCAAGCTATAGGCGCGCGGCAAGCCGAAGATCAGGTCGTTGATGGCACTCGAACCCGCACCGCCATTGACGTTGCCAATAGCTAAGGCTCCGAGTCCCAGCCGGTCGCCGGGGTCGAGTCCGATGACGGTCAGGTCGGCGGCGCGCGTACTCAAGTCAATCGTCAATGACTGGGCTGACTGGTTTGATCGCGTGCCTAGCAACAGATAAGCCGCACCCAGTGGATCGCGTTTGTCAGTCGCGCTGTCGTAACCAGGAGCGCCCACGAGCAAGTCGGCCAAGCCGTCGCCGTTGAAATCGCCCATCGTCAGCGAGGTGCCGAATTCGTCAGGCACTAAGTCGTCTTTTGAACCTGGCCCGTAAATCGTCAACGCCCGCGTTGCCGGGCTGCCTGTGCGTACGCCAAACAGGATCATGACTTTACCGCTGTTGCGACGCGAACCGTCGAGTCCATCTGCGCCCGGCACGCCTATAACGAGATCGGCCAAACCGTCTCCATCGTAATCGCCGAAGGCCAGACTCGTACCCAACACGTCGCCGTCACGATCTCCTGACAGTGGTAAGGGCACTTCTTCGGTTAGCGTTTTCACGCGATTGAGGGTTAGCGTGCTTTGCACCAGATAAACCATACCGTTCGTGCGCATGGTCCCGACGTTGGTTGCGGGAGCGCCAATCGCTAGGTCGGCTACGTCATCGCCGTTAAAGTTGCCGACGGCGAGCGTTTTGCCTGCTTGTCCGCCTGCGATTACGCCGGTGAGCGCAAAGCTGGGTATGCCTTGCGCCAAATCCAGCACGCCGCTGAGTCTGTCTCCGCCCCAGAAACCATAGACTGCGCCTGCATCGTTAGCATCTTTGGCGTCATAGCCCGGTGCGCCGGTGACGAAATCTAACGCGCCAGTCTTTTCGTTCAAGGCTCCCACGGCGAGGCTGGTTCCGAATTGATCGCCGCTTTTGGCGCCAATGACGGTGAAACTCGCCAGACGGTTTACGATTTGGCCTTCAGTCGGGCCTTCAGCTCTAAGCGGCGCTTGAATCACATAAAGTTTGCCGCTGTCTTTGCGGTCAAGGTAATCTGCCAGCGAAGCGCCAATGAGCAAGTCTGGCTGGTTATCACCCGTTACATCACCGACAGCGATGCTGGTGCCGAATCCGTCATAAGCCTTTTCGCCGATGATCGTAAGGTCGGGACGCTGTTGCGCCAGATCAATGGTTCCCGCCAATGAGGCTTTGCCGAAAAATACATAAACCTTGCCTGCATCGGTTAAATCTGAATTGGCATTGGGTGCGCCGATTAACAAGTCGCTTACGCCATCGCCATTCACATCACCGGTCGCTATGCTCGCGCCCGTGGCGTCGCCCGCGTCGGTTGAAGACAGCGGCAACAGGCCGTGCGCGCCATAGACCGTCAAGTTGGCAGGTTCTTTGCCGAAGTCGCGTAAGACATCGGCAATGGTCAGCCTTACGTCACGGGACTCGACTACGCCGCCGCCTATGCTTAACTGGAAACTGACTGTATGCACTCCTGCTTGATCGCTGGCGGGTGTCCAGCGGAATTGCCAGACGCCTCCGCCGCGCGGCGTGAAAGCGGCTCCGGTGGGCAGGTTGGCAGCGGTGATATTTACATCTGGCAAGGACAGCGAGGTCGCCACGTCAAAGGCGATGGTTTGGCCTTCGATGGCAGTCTGCGCCGCCGGTACGGAAAGCGTTGTCGTATCCGTCACCGTAATGCGCGTCTCTTTAGTTTCGCTCAACGCTGGTGAGTCGTTATCGGTTACTTTGAAGCTGACCGTGTAAGCACCCGCTTGCGTATAGTTAGGCGTCCAACGGAACTGCGCGGTCGTAGCCGAGGTCGGCGTCAATGAAGCACCCGTTGGCATATTCGAACTGGTAAAGGTTAGCGTTTGTCCGGTGTCAACGTCGGTGGCGCTCAGGTTGAGCGTTAGAGGTTGCCCTTCCGCGATGGTTGCAGTTGCGGATACGGTCAGGACGGGTGGATCGTTGACGGGCTTCACGGTGATTTTCACGGTGGTCGGCAAGCTAAAAGTCGTGCCGTCACTAACACGGAATGAGAAGCTGTCATTGCCGTTGAAATTAGCGCGCGGCGTATAATTCACACTGGGCAATCCGCCGGATAACGTGCCGGAACTGGGTTGCCGCGTGATTTCATATGACAGCTTGGCACCTACGTCAGGGTCGCTGCCTGTGAGCTTGATGGTAACCGGTTTATCTTCATCGGTTTCGACTTCCTGCTCGTCAGCCGTGGGCGGACGGTTAGGATTATTGACGACGACCGTGATGGTGAACTCAGTGGTGCCGGTGGGTCTATCGTCGGGTTTCTCGCCGGGTTTCTCGATGCGTTGCGCGTCGTTTGCCGTGATCGTGACACGCACTTCACCGGCCCGCTCATTGGGCGGCGGGCTCAAGGTCAAGCGATATTCGTTAGGGCCAAGCGACTGCGAAATGTCACGACAAGTCTTGCAGAGGAAGGCCCACTCCGGTCCTCTGATGCTCGCGTTTGCTTTTTGTCCGGTGTCGGGATCGTAAACCTGAATCGCCAGGTTTATTGATTTCCCCGCATCCACCACGGCGCGGTTAGCCGCTAAAATGATCGGAGGTCGGTTGATTGCGTCTGACGGTAAAATAATGTCTTCGGCATTCGTTATGTCGCCGATTTTAGCAATCACTTCCTTGCTTTCAGCCACGTCCGTGCGTCCGTCTGCGCGTAAGTTGCTAACATCCACGCGCACTCTTTCTCCCGCAGAGGCGACTACGTTACGTACGATAAAGCCACCGCTACCGTCTGTTACCTCTGCTTGTCCGCGTACCCGCACGGTGGCGCGGGCGACTGGTTTGGGATCTTTCACCGTGCCGTCAGGCAATTCGCAGCAAAGAACGCGGCCACGTACGGTCGTCGTTGTTAGGGTCGTCGTCGTGTTGCTGGGCACACCCACCAGATAAATGCTCGTATCTTTTATATCCGTAGCACCGGTTTCAATTTTGCTGCGGTCTGGGCTGACCGTGATGGTCGCGCCTTCTACTTCGGCAAAAATACCTTTCACGTAATCATACCGGTACAGCGAGAGCTTCGCGCCCGGTTGATAATTTTCGGTATTGGCGAAAATGAGCTTGGCACCTGGCGTTAACTTGACGCCGAAAGGGGTAATTTGCGCAATGCTTTCGCTATAAACTCGGTTGGGCAGGGGAATGGGAGTACGCCCTTTGGGAATCGGCGTCAGGTAAACCGTACCGCTGGTAGTTCCCACGGTTCCGGTCTTGGTCACGGGGAACACGGCGGTCAGGTTGCTGGGAAAAACGATGCTCATGCTCCCGCTTTGCAGCGTCAATCCCGTTTGCTGAGGCAGTTGTTGTTGCAACAGTTGTTGTTGCATTTGCTGAACCAGCGGTTCCGTTGCCAGATTGAGTGAGCGCAACGCTAACGGGGTGAGGTTGTCTCCCCCGAATGCCGAACCTCCACCAATCGTGCCGCTGGCACCTGATGATTGTTGTAAAGATATTGGCCCTCCTTCGAAGGGGTTATCTTTATTAGCCCTAACTCTGCGTTGGTAACGAACAATAGGAGGGTAAGGTGGGTCAACCGGAAGTTGCGCTCCATCAATGCGCAAAACGAGCGGGCCGATAGGAACTTCCGGCGGAATCGGCAGGACAAATGCGCCCTGATCGGTGGTGTATATGCCCACCAGAGGGCCGCTACCATCAATGCGCACGAATACATTGCTCAATGGTTGTTTGTTGGTATCTTCCACGATCCCGCTGATCGAAGTCCGCACTCGCAAATCATTATTGGTGCGTCCGGTTCCTTGCGGTGTAGTCACAGAAACCTGTCCGGTTTCTGCGCCGTAAGGCACGACGACTTTCAGCTTATTAGCCTCGGCGCTCATCACCCTGGCTGCGACCCCGCCCGTGAAGTTCACCGCATTGGCTTCCAAGTTAGTCGGTACAAATCCGCTGCCCGTGATATTTAATTCAGTACCAGCCAACACCACGTCGGTTGTATCGAAGGAAAGGTTTTGCGGCGGAGTAGCTCCGACAGCCCCGGCGATTTCAATCTCGACAAGGTTGGAAGCACTAAACCCTAAAGCTGCCACGGATACATTCACGAGGCCGCGCCCGATTAACGTACGCGGAATCTCTATATTGATTTGATCTACGCCGACGAGTGCGGGGTTGGCACCTGCAAAGGCGGGTTGTTTTTCTTCGTTACCCATCAACACGCGTATGCTTGAGTTTACGTTGGCGAGCGTGCCATCCAGATTATTCGTGAGCCGCAATGCCGTGCCATAAAGAATCAGAAATACTTTATCCGTTGACGGTCCCAAGTCTATGGGGCGCGCTATATAGCGACTATTGTTCCTATCCAATTGAAACGCGTCTTCATAGCTTTGTTGGTTGTTCGCCTTGACCCGCAATATGTTGGCCGCCGCTACGCCCGCACCGGTTCCACTCTTGGTGAAGAGGCCAGGATCCGCTTGCACGATTTGTGCTGTGCCTGTGCTGGTCGTCCCGTCTGAGGCTTTGACCGACACGCTGACACTGCCGAAGGCAGTGTTTTTTGGGATCAGCAGATTGACTTGCCCCGGAGAGACGAAAAATAACGGCGCGCGTTGCCCGTTAATTTCAACAGTCGTGCCTGCTAGCTGAGTGGGAAGTTGAATGCCTGGGCTATTGGGGTCTGAATCGCCGCCTTCCAGCGTTGCCGTTGCCAAGTTGACTCCAAAAATAGCGGCGATGGAATCTGGAGCGACAGTCGTCTCATAGTTGGCGGCGGAAACCAGCGCGAGTG
>JANNUY010000523.1:0-5647 GCA_031414155.1 Acidobacteriota bacterium | reverse complement strand
GCCCTATTTGGTCTTGCACCGCAGGGGGTTTGCCTAGCCAACGATGTCGCCACCGTTGCTGGTGAAGCCTTTACCTCACCGTTTCACCATCGCCCACGCGCCGCTAGCGTTACCGTTAGTTGCCGTTCGGGCTGTCTATTCTCTGTTGCACTCTTCCGTCGAGTCGCCCCGCCTGGCCGTTAGCCAGCCTGCTGTCCTATGGTGTTCGGACTTTCCTCTCGCATTTTTCAATGCCAGCGATCATCCGATCTGCTCTGTGACGCGGCGGAGTATAACCGCTGGCTTTTCAACCCGCCAACAGCCGCTCCCGCCCAACCCTCAACGCAAAGCCCACAAGTTTGAACCGCCTGATTACCGCAAGTACTTGTTAAAAAATTCGAGCGTGCGGGTTTCCGCGAGTTTTGCCGACTCCGCGTCAAAGCGCGGCGTCGTGTCGTTGTGGAAGCCGTGCTGTTTGCCGTCGTACATGTGAACTGTGTAAACCTTTTTGTTGGCCTTGAGCGCTTCTTCGTATTTGGCAATGCCCGCGTTGACGCCCTGATCGTTGCCCGCGTAATGCAACAACAGCGGCGCAGTGATTTTCGCGGCATCTTCGGCGCTCGCCTGGCGTCCGTAAAAAGGCGCTCCGGCGCTTAGGTCAGCACCGAGCCTGACGGCCAATTGATTGACCATCCCGCCGCCAAAGCAGAACCCGACCGCGCCGAGCTTTTTGGTTGAATCAGGACGTGCTTTGAGCCACTTGGCCGCTGCGACGAAATCTTCGGTCATCTTTTTGCCATCAACCGTACGAAACGCGGCTGCGCCTTTTTCGTCGGTGCCGGGAAAGCCACCGACCGAAGTTAATCCGTCGGGTGCAAAGGCCATGAAATTGGCGAGCGCCAGACGGCGCGCTACGTCTTCGATATAAGGATTCAGGCCGCGGTTTTCATGAATGACAAGTACGGCGGGCCATTTCTTCCCTTTGGCCGGACGCGCCAGATAGCCTTTGATCGTGCCGTTGCCTTCCGGCGATTGCACAATTTCGTAACCCACTTTAATACGTTTGTCATCGGCAGGCACTTGTTGCGCCCAAGCGTAATTCGGTTTCAGGCTTTCGTAAATCGCCATTGCCGTCAGTCCACCTGTTGCGAACGCGGCGGCGCGATCAAGGAAGCTGCGGCGCGAGATGTCGCCGTGCTGGTATTCGTGAAACAGGTCTAACAGCTCCTGCGGATAATCGGATGCTTGCTTTCTTTCCATGTTTTTTCTCCTAGGGATAGTGTCGGATTTTATGTGGTGCGAGTAGAAGTTCTTTAGACGAAGCCGAATCGTATAAAGTAACCGCTCAGAAACCAACTCAAACCAATATGAAAATACCAGGAAGATAATTTTTGCTCACCGTGCCAGCGATTGCATTAACGGTTAATAGCTGAGATCCCGACGCGCGGACAAAGGAATGACCGCAAAGGAATGAGTGGGCATTGCCCGATAATGTCATTCCTTTGCGGTCATTTCTTTGTCCGCGTAATTCGCTTAGGTCAGCTTGACAGAAATCAGTTTTGAAACGCCCGGGTCTTCCATCGTGACGCCATAAAGCGTCCGAGCGACTTCCATCGTTTTCTTGCTGTGCGTGATGACCATGAATTGCGTCTGTTGGCTCATCTGCACGATCTTTTCTGAGAAACGTCCGATGTTCATTTCGTCGAGCGGCGCGTCAACTTCGTCGAGCAGGCAGAAGGGGCTGGGGCGATATTTGAAGATGCCCATCACCAGCGCAATCGCCGTCATAGCCTTTTCGCCGCCTGAGAGCAGCATCACGTTTTGCAGCCGTTTGCCCGGTGGTTGCGCGATGAGTTCGATACCGCTTTCGAGTACGTCATTTTCGTCAATCAACCGCATCTCACCCTGTCCGCCGCCAAACAACTCGGTGAACATCTGTTTGAAGTTCTCGTTGATCTGATGGAAGGCTTCGACGAAGCGCTCTTTCGAGCGGCGCTTGATTTCGGCGATGGCTTCCAAGGTTTGCGCTACGGCCTTTTCGATGTCGGCTTTTTGTTGGGCGAGCGTGGTGAAACGCTCTTCGGTTTCGCCGAGTTCCTGCAAGGCCATCATGTTCACGGGGCCTAAGGCTTCGATCTTCGCTTTCAATTCTTCCAACCGTTGTTTGGCCGCCGCCAAATCGAAATCAGCCGGTACGCTAAAGAATGAAGGCTCATAACTCGGCTCGTCTTCGCCTTCGCCATCGCTCTCAGCATCAAGCGCACGTTCGGCATAAGCACGTTGCCGCGCGGCTGATTCAGTCGCGTCATCTTCCGCTTCGGTCGTATTCATGAGTTGCAGAGGGGGTTGCGCCACCTGTTCGAGTTGAGCGAGCAAGTCGTTGATGGCTTCGCCCAATTCGTTGAGGCAGTTCGTCGCAATGTATTCAAGGTGGCTGCCGAGTTTGGCCTGTTCGATTTCGCCTTGCGCGCGTTGTTCACGTAAGGCCGCGAGCGTTTCGCGCGTCGTGCGCAATTGCATATCAAGCGTTTCGACCCGTTCGCGCGCAGCGTTCAAGGCCTGTGCGCGTTCGTTGAGCGCGGCGGCAAAGCCCTGTTGATCGCCTTGCAGTTCGGTCAGCTTTTCGGCGAGCGAAGCGATGCCGCTGGTGAGTTGGTTGGCTTGCTCTTCAGTCGCTACGGTTTCGAGCCGCGTGCGGTCGAGGCGATTGGTCAAGTCAGAATTTTCGTTTTCCAAACGGCGCAAGTCGTTTTGCAAACCGCGACGGCGTTCGGTCTTGGCGGCGAATTCGGCACGGCGGCGCGAGAGTTCCTGCGCGCGTTGTTCGGCGGCGCGACGCAACTCAGCCAGTTGAGCTTGCGCTTCGCTGACGACCTGTTGTGCAGCGGCGTGCGCAGTTTCGGCGTCAGTCGTTTGATCGCTAGCGTGCGCCAGCTTGCCGGTGAAATCGTCGCATTCGGTTTGGGCTTGTGCGGTTTCGGTTTCGACGACGCGGATGTAAGTCGCCGTGCGTTCGCGTTCGCGTTCGGCTTGTTGCACCTGTTCGCGTTCGACGGCGACGCGGCGGTCGAGTTGGCGCGCGGTGGCGTCAAGTTCGTTGCGCTGTTCGGTGAGTTGCGCGATCGCTTGATTGAGCGTACGCAGCGCGTCTTCAGCGGCGTTGACTTGTTCGCTGAGAACTTCGACTTGCTCGCTCAACTCGACGATTTCGCGTTTAAGCGCGAGTACGCCTTTGTTCGATTCGCTGGCGCTGCCGCCGGTAATCAAACGTCCGCCTGCGATGCGCTCACCGGTTTTGGTGAGCGACATGGTTGCGTGTCCGTTGCCGTTCGGCTGTAACGAAGCACTGACGGCCTGTTGCGCATCTTCGACAATGTGGGCGTGCGCGAGTCCGGGCAGCGCGAGTTTGAAGGCTTCGGCGTATTGCTTATTCAAGCCCAGCAGCGAACTGAGCGTGCGCGCTTCAGGATGGTAGCCGTTGGTCGTATCGCTGGTCGGCGGCACGACCAGAAACGTAGCGCGGCCTCCGCCTTCGGCTTTCAGGTAATCAATTGCGCGAAAGGCGTCTTCGTGGCTAGGCACGATGACGTATTGCAACTCGTCGCGCAGTCCTGCCTCAATCGTCGTTTCAAACTCAGGCGTAACCTGTACGAAATCGGCCAGCGTGCCCAGCGCGTTGAATTGCGTGCGCTGTTTCATCACTAACTGTACGGCTTCTGAAAAATAAGTGCGGCGTTCGTCAAGGTCGCTCAACGAACGCAGCCGTTGTTCGCTGGCAGTGAGTTGGCGATGAAGCTGATTGAGTTCGTTTTGCCGCGTCTCGCGCAGTTGACGCTGTTGGTTCAGTGTCGCCGTGACGACGCCGAGTTGTTCGCTCGTGGTTTGCTGTTTGAGCGAAGTTTCTTCGTATTGAATCTTTAACTCAGCCGAACGTTCGGCGGCAGTTTGGGCTTGTTGATTGGCGCGTTCGCGTTCGGTCGCTAGACCTTGCAACCGGCGTTCGGCGCGGTCGGTTGATTCGGTGAATTGACGTTTGAGTTGCCGCCAGCGTTCGAGATTACTGGTCGCTTCATAAAGCTGTTTACGCCCGATTTCGACGTGGCCTTCGGCTTCGTGGTCGCGCGCGGCGAGTTCACGATGCAGCGACTCTTCGGTGTTGAGCGACTGGCTTTCGGTGTTGATCTCGGCTTCGATTTCCTGCAAGCCAGCGCGCAAGCGTGTGGACTCTTGCGAAATAAAATCGCTGCGTTCGCTGATGGCGGCCTGATCGCGCGCGAACTGTTGCGAACGTTCGCCGAGCGAGGAAAGCTGTTGCTGCAAATAAGTATGTTGTTGCCGCGCGCGTTCGGCTTCGAGGTCAAGTGCCGAAGCGGCTTCGCGCGTTTCGTTGAGCGCGGTTTCGGTTACGCGCGCTTGTTGCGCGGCTTCAGTCTGTTCGCTTTCGAGCGTGTGAATTTGCGCGCCGCCTTGTTGTTCCTGCGCAGTGATGGCACTGAGTTGCGCGCCGAGTTCGTCAAGGTTGCCGCGCGTGACGCGATGGTCGGTGACGAAAACCGAACGCATCAAATCGCGCTGTTCGTTCTTTAACCGTTCGAAGCGCCGCGCCTTTTGCGCCTGCCTTTTGAGGGTGTTGGTCTGGCGTTCGACCTCCAGCAAGATGTCGTGAATGCGCGAAAGATTGGTTTTGGCGGCGTCGAGTTTCAGTTCGGTCTGATGCTGCCGCATTTTGAATTTCGACACGCCAGCAGCTTCTTCGATCAACGAACGGCGATCCAGCGGCTTGGCCGAAAGCACTTGTCCGATGCGGCCCTGTTCGATGATGGCGTAATGCGCTCCGCCCAGGCCGGTGCCTGAAAACAATTCCTGCACATCGCGCAACCGCGCGTGCCGTCCATTCAATTCATATTCGCTGTCGCCCGTACGATAAAGCCGCCGTCCGACGGTGATGCGTTCGCCCGCGTGATAGAGGCGCGAGATTTCTTTGGACTTATTTTTTGCAGGCTTTTTCTTTTCGGCTTTGGCTTCAGCTTTGGCGACCGAGATACTGGCGACTTCTGCTTCGCCTTCGGGGCTGTAGGGTAGGATCGTATCCTGCCCGCTTTCGGTTGTTTCCGCCTCGGCCACAGGTTCGGTTTCAGCGGTTGCTTCTTCAGCGACAGGCAGGATGGAATCCTGCTCTACGTCTGGTTTAGTGAGTGATTGGTTGATTTCTTCGGCAGAAGGCTTGGCAATGTCACTGCGGATTTCAAAAGTTTCAGTAACGCGCAACGTGAGCATGACTTCGGCCATACCGGCGGGCGGACGAGTGCGCGTGCCGCTGAAAATCACGTCTTCCATTTTCGCGCCGCGCAACGACTTGGCGCTTTGCGAACCGATGACCCAACTGATGGCGTCCGATACGTTCGACTTGCCGCATCCGTTGGGGCCTACGACGGCGGTGATGCCTTCGTCGTCAAAAAGGACTTCGGTCGGATCATTGAAGGACTTGAAGCCTTGAATAAATAACTTCTCAAATCGGAGCATTCTTTTGCCTACTTAAGTGTCATAAACGCGGGCGAGTATTGAATAGGTCGCGCCCAACCACGGCGCTAACCGGGAGGAACTCGTCTCCGGCGTTGGGGTTTATTTGCTTGGGGAAAAATTGCTGAATGGGTCTGTCCCGCTCTCA
>JANNUY010000522.1:0-2871 GCA_031414155.1 Acidobacteriota bacterium | reverse complement strand
CATCTTGAGGCTATTGCGTGAGCGGCTACCATTTGTAGCTTCCCGGCTTTGAAGCAATCGCTTAAACCATGAAGTGATTTTTAAGGTTGCAGGTGTGAAACTGTTGTGTTTCAAGGCTTTACAGGTGTTGGTGTGCGTGCTACCGTCCAACTCGCTCCAGTTCAGCGAGCGTATTGGAATTAAGGCAAAATCGAACACTATAGGCTTTGGGAGAAGCAGCTAGCGATTTTGTTCAGCCTCTCAATAGAAGCAAACTAATTTTCACAACTTAAGGCAAATGGCGCGGTGACGGTGAACGGAAAGTTGTAACTCTTCAGGCTAATTCCGTTTCAGATTCGTTTATCGTGACGGCTCGTTTGCGCCAATCACGTATTGGCAATTTTGTTCGATTACCTGTGCGAGACGCGCTTCGATTGGTGGGGCAGCGTGGCGCGCAGCGTAGCGATTACGCATTTGCTCAACCGCGTTGCGAAACGGCACGGTCGAGTACTTTATGAGACGCCGGTGGGCTTCAAATTCATCGGCGAACTCATCAACGCAGACCAAATCATTCTCGGTGGCGAAGAAAGCGCCGGACTAACCATCAAAGGGCATTTTCCAGAAGAAAGTCGGCATCTTGCCTGCTAGTTGGGCCTGCGCTAGTTGGGCATGCTAGTTGGCCTGCTTGCTGGTGACTTAGATGGTGTAGCCGTGCGCGGTGCAAGTTTGGGTGAAATGATTGCAGAGGTCTTTCGCAAGGACGGCGCGCTTTATCGTGAACGCGTCGGCATCAAACTTACGCCCGTAGTCAAAGAGCAATTAGCGCATTGACGACGGCGCTTGGCTGCTGTTGCGAATGTTCGGCACTTAACCGGTGGTGCGGTGTTATGCCGAGACGCATTCAAAACAGGATTTGGAGGTGTTGCTTGAAACCGGTAGCAAATTTGTACTCAGTTAATTATTCCCAAACGTCCGCGCCAACCGCTGGCGTGTCTAATCACGTATCCATCTGGCAACACGTCGTAGCCTTTATGCCTACGATTCCGAGCTACGTCTGGCTGGGCATGATCGCGCTCGCGGGCTTGCTGTTGGCATTCTCGACAATGGTGCGCACGCGTGACCGCGCGAACTTGGCGCAAGGCGCGCGCGCTTATACGCAAAGCCTTGTCGCTTCGGCACAAAACGAAAACGCCGTGTTGAAAGAACGCACGACGTTGTTGCGCACGAATCTGAACGCCGCCGCGCAAGTCGCTCAGGCGCAATTGCATCAGGTGCGCGCCAACGAAATCGTGATCGCTACGAAATAGCGGTCACAATCAAGTTACTTCCGCTGACTGCCTATGGTCAGTCTCCAATTCATTAGTAGCCGCCTGACTGATTGAGGTCGGGCGGCTACGTTTTTCTCAAGGAACGGCAGCGATGGCCTTTGTAGAAGAAGATTACTTGCCCGTATTACAGAATCTCGAATTCGCTTTCGTCACTTGTTACAAGCGCAACGACAAGATGAACGATCACGCGGCGCTGTTTGTGGTTGAACAACTCATCAAGAGTTACAACGCCGAAACGCAGGGCCGCACGTATAACCCGTCAGGTTTCCAACCGCATGAGCAGGAAGCCTTCGACAGCGTCACGGCCATGTGCGAAGTCAATCTCGGTCGGCAAGGATTGGATTATCAGGGAGGAACCGTAAGCATTCCCGACGGTCAGCTTGCTGTCGAAGAGTTATTGGCTTGCCTCAAGCGCATCAAGAAATCCATTGAGCATTGGCAAAAACGCGGCGGACGCCGCCAGTATTACGAATTCATCAGCGGCTTCATTCAATAAATTGCCTCTCGCTTTTTCCGTAGCCGCTTTACGCCTCAGCACGTCCTGCATAAGATGACGGCGCTTTCTCGCAGTCCAATCTATCAAATCTAAGGAAGGTCAAAAACACATGCGCGCTCCTCTTTTCACCAGAGCGTTGTTGAGCCTTGTCGTATTGCTCAACGCGACGGTCACACCACAATCTCTCTCGACGACTGAAGCAGAAATTCAAACCCGCATCCGCAAAGAAGCGATGGATAATTCGCAGATCATGCGAACGCTGCATTACTTCACCGATGTTTACGGCCCGCGCCTGACGGGTTCGCCCAATCACAAAGCGGCGGCGGACTGGGCCGTCAAACAGATGACCGCGTGGGGCATGGCGAACGCGCATCTCGAACCGTGGGATTTCGGCCACGACGGCTGGGCGAACGAACGCACTTCGGCTTTCATCGTCGCGCCCATCAAAGAGACGCTTTCGTGCGAAGTTCTCGCGTGGACGCCCGGCACGAACGGCACTATCAGCGCGTCTGTCTTACAACTCACGCTGCCTGAAAATCCGAACAAAGAAGCGCTCGAAACTTATCTCGCCGCGCAGGCCGAAAAGGTCAAAGGCAAGATCGTACTCATCGGCAAGCATCAAAGTCCGATGGTGCGCTTTATGCCGAACCCTTTGCGGATGGACGACCAGATGTTAGCGCAACGCATGGCGGGCGGCGGCTTCGGCGGACGCCCCGGTGGAGGCGGCCCTCAACAACCAACCGTAGCCGAAGGACAGCCAAAACCGCTGACGGCGGCGCAAGTGGCTGAAGCGCTCGATGCCTTTCTCATCAAGAGCGGCGCAGTGATGCGCGTCAATGACGGAGGCCGTGAGCATCGGCAGATTCGCGCGTTCAACAATCGCAGCTTCGATCCGAAAAAGGCGCTGCCGACGGTGATCGTGAGCAACGAAGATTACGGACGCATCACCCGCATTTTGGCTGACGGTACGCCGGTCGAACTCGAATTCAACATCGTCAATCGCTTCCATCCCGAAGGCCGCACGTCATACAACACGATTGCCGAAATCCCCGGCACCGACAAAGCCGA
>JANNUY010000521.1:0-4201 GCA_031414155.1 Acidobacteriota bacterium | reverse complement strand
GATGACCGCGATGTTGACCTTGTCGTTGGGCGCGATGTAACCGGGGCCGCCCAGCACGTGACGCGGTACGATCATCGCCGCCGTCGCCGCGCCTGTCGTCGCCGCTACAAATTTGCGTCGTGTCAGATTGTTTTTCATAACCTCTCAAGTCGCTTTCTGTTGGTAAAAAAATTTGGAGTTCCGCGTGGAATAGCGGCTGACAATCTAATGCTTCCAGCCTATGCTTGTAAATTCTGAATCTCGTCAACTAAAGGCTTTCACCAATGACTCCGACTAAAGCTCATCATAAATTTCTTTGGCTGATTTACGCGCTCGCCGTCATCACTTATCTAGACCGCGTATGCATTAGCGCCACCGCGCCCGCCATCAGCGAAGAGTTCGGTTTCACCAAGACGCAGATGAGTTACATCTTCAGCGCGTTCACCTTTGCGTATGCGGCGTTCGAGATTCCCAGCGGTTGGATGGGCGACCGGTTCGGTACGCGACGGGCGCTAACTCGCATCGTGTTGTGGTGGTCGCTTTTCACGGCGCTGACCGGCGCAGCCTTTGGCTTTTGGTCAATGATGTCTATTAGATTTTTATTCGGCGCAGGCGAGGCCGGAGCCTTTCCCAACATTGCGCGCAGCGTTTCGCAATGGTTGCCACCCGCACAAAACGGACGCGGCCTAAGCATTTCGTTTGTCGGATTGGCGACGGGCGCAGCCATCAGCGCGCCGCTCGTGTTGACGCTGCTCAAATATCAGGGCTGGCGCTGGACGTTTCTCGAATTCGGCTTGCTCGGCGTGGCATGGGCCATCGTGTGGTATCGCTGGTTTCGTGATCTGCCGTCAGAACATCCGGGCGTCAACCAAGCCGAACTCGCGCTCATTCAAGCAGACAATCCGCCATCCGCCGCTCATCGCATCCCGTGGCGAACGATTTTCACGAGCCGCAATTTGTGGACGATCTGCGCGATGTATTTCGCTTACGCTTACGGCCTTTATTTTTACCTCACATGGTTGCCGACTTATCTCATCAAGGGGCGCGGCTTTTCGGCAGATTACGCCAAGTGGTATGCGGCGCTGCCGTGGGTGTTTAGCGCCTTTACCTTTTGGGTGGGCGGACAACTTACCGACCGCCTCGCCAAAACGCACGGACTCAAAATCGCGCGCTGTGGCGTAGGCGCAACGGGTTACGCCATTAGCGCCGTTCTGTTATTTGTCGTCACACAAGTCAGCAACAACGCCTTAGCCGCTGTCTTGCTGGCGCTCGCACAAAGTGCGTCAGCGGCGACGATCAGCGCGGCGTGGTCGGTCTGCCTTGACGTAGGCCGCCGCAACGCAGGCATCATCACCGGCTTTATGAATTCCTTCGGCAACGTCGGCGGAACCATCGCGCCGCTCATCACAGGGCATTTGGTTGATAAATACGGTTCGTGGAATTTGCCCTTTTACGGCATGGCGGCGGTGTTCGTGTTCGGCGCGGCGATGTGGCTGTTGGTTAACCCTTACCAATCGGTACTCAACCAGTCGAATAAGCACTGACCTTTTTGAATCCTTTTTTAACAACCTTCAACCAGCGCACGCAGTAATGCATCACCCGTGTCGGTGTTTCGCGTCCGGTGTAACCAAACCGCGTGACTCCGCTGCCAGTAACTAGGCATGGTGCTTCTGGTTGATAACTTTACGACCTACCCTCAGTCATTCTGGAGTTACAGTCCTTGTTGGTCAGCCCATTCAAGAAAACTTTTAGTAGCTTGCTCAAAAGCGGTTGGTTGAAGAACCGCTTCATACAACCTCCTGTCTTCAAGGTTACGCCAAATAAAGCGGTGGGAGCCATCGGGATTTTCCACCAGAATAATGTTCCACTTATCCATAAAAGCCGACATCCCAACCGCATCTAAGTGAAACCAGCTTCTCAATCTACTTTGTTCTTCTTCGCTGATAGAATCCTCAGGTTCTTGGTAAATCGCCAGGTATTCTAAGAGAGTTAAGCCTTGGGGTACGGTCAAGACAGCGGCATCAAAAATTGCAGCAAATACCTCTTCTTTATTTTTCCCCTCAAGGCTTGGAGCTTGTCTTTTTCCGGTATACTCAAGAAATTTTCTAAACCAGCTGATACCTGCACGCAAATGCATGTCATCCTCAAAGTCACCTACTGGGAAACCTTTAATCCAAAACCGAAAGTGAGCATAAATCCAATCTGGATAAACCCTTGCTAACTCACACTCAACTGCAAATTGATCACTGTTTCCAAAAATCATTGTCACGTTCTCTGAATTATTTTTCTAGCAACCGAGTCGTTTGCGCGCGTAAGGTGTCAGGTTTTTAAGTCCATCCTTATCATCTATCCTTCCACTAAAATGAACCGTGCCGTCGTTGCTGTTTGAAAAGCGGTAAATAACTCCGTCAGCATTTATCCCAAACCAATTCTTCGCGTCAATAGGATCATCCGGGACGGCTCTTCTAAAGACATCTTCTGCGTCTGGTGGCAGAGGAGATTTTTTTGGATTGTAGCGCCCTTGTGGGTCGTTTGTGTCATGTGCGGGGTTTACACGGTACTGTGGTTTAGGACCATCATATCGCTTGCAAGGGTTCTCTTTGGGTGATGGCCCCGGCTGTGGCACAGGAGGTGGGTCACCTTGAATTGCATCGTAAATTTCATAAGCCGCAATAGCTAACGCTAAAAGAGCAAACCCTCTGCCTACGTTTCTGCCTAAAGATGTTGCGCCGCCGCTTCCTGGCCACGGCCCTCGAATTACCTTGCCAGGTACTCTTGGACTAGGAGGCAGCTTCGGTAATGGCATTGGCCCGCCCCCAGGTTTTGGAAGTGACTGTAATCCTTCTGGGTCGGTGACATTAACCGGATTACTCCCTACATACGCATACCAATTGTCTCCGCCATCAAACCCAATCGGGTCTTCACTGACAAACCGCCCGCTCGCGGAGTCGTACCACCGCGCCCGGTAATACATCAGTCCGGTGTCAGGGTCGTGTTCGCGTCCAGTGTAACCAAATCGCGTGGCGGCGCTGCCGGTGCGCGTGCCAAACGTGTCGTAGCTGTTGGTTGAACTAACATTCCCGCTGCCATCCATCAAGCCGCGCAAGCTGCCTTGATGGTCGGTCAGGTAATAGTCATTGGTATAGCTATTCGCATTCACTGAACGCATTTGCCACAGGTGGTCATCCGGTTCGTCGCCGTTGACGTAACTCAGCCAACTGCCATCACTGCTTACTTCGTGAAGAACTTCGCCGCCGTCATAGCTATACCGTTGCCAAGCGCCCGTGCTGGCGTCTTGCCGTTCAATGCGTCGGCCCAGCGCGTCGTATTTGTAGTGAATCGTTTTCGGCGTCGCCCCCGGCAAGTGAACGCTCATCAAGCGATTCTCAAAATCGTAGACATAAACCGTCGTACCCGCGCCGTCAGTTTTGGTTTGCAGGTTGCCGTTATTGTCGTAGCTAAATGTCGCGCTGCCGATTTGCACTACGCGGTTGAACGGTTGCGTGTTGTAACTCGTCGTAAGGTGCGAGGTGGTGCGGTTGCCGACTTCGTCGTATTGGTAACTTTCAGCCGCTTGCCCCGCTGGATGAGCGGCAGAAGTCAGCCGTTGCAATTCGTCGTAACCAAACGTGTGAGTGCCAGCGGCATCCGTCATCTGGTTGATGAGGTTGCGCTCGTTATATTGATAGCCAAAGTTCGCCAGCGTCGCCGCGCCTTTGCTGTAACTCAACGTCTTTAGCCGGTCGAGATCATCATAATCAGCCGTTTGCGTAACGCCGTTAGGGAAGGCGCGCGAGCGCAAGCGGTTCACTGCGTCATAGCCAAAGGTCGCAACGGATACGCCATTGCCGTTGACTGTTTGTAGCCGGTTAATCGAGTCATATCCATAGCTGATAAGTCGCCCGGTAAAAAGATCGGATGGTGTAAAAGAATAACCAGTCTGGGTACGATTGCTGTTTTTGTCGTACTGATAGCCAATCGTCAATTGCCAAACATCCATAATGACATTGGCGCGATTGCGTTGGTCGTAATCAAACGTCACCGTGCCGTGAATGTTCGTCGCTGTCTTGAGGTTCGAGACTTCGTCAAAGGTGTAAGTGTTCTGGCTGCCATCGGGATAAAGAATCTTTTTCAGCCGATTGAGTTCATCATATTGGTAGTTAGTCACTGCGCCGTTGTAATCAGTCCGCGAAGTGCGCACGCCGTTTTGATAGCCATAGGC
>JANNUY010000520.1:0-4312 GCA_031414155.1 Acidobacteriota bacterium | reverse complement strand
AACATGCGCTTGCCAAGACTGGCGCGCACTGTCACGTCCTGAACGCTTTGCACCGGAATGTGCCGCAAGGTTTTAGAAAACAACCCGTATTCGATTTCGATCTTGTGATTGGTCAGGCGATAGCGCGTCGCGTTGCGTTTCAGGTGACGCCAAATCGGTACGACAAAAAACAGCGCCGTCAAACCGAAGACCACCGCCAGCGAACCGCCGAAATATCCGACCAACACCGTAGCGCCCAACGACAACAACGCCGCTACGGCATAGCTGACGCCGACGCTATAAAACGCGGGACGTGTCCAAAAAATTTCTTCTTCGGGTGCGAGTGAAGCAGCGGCAGGAGGTATCGCGGGCGCAGCGGGTGATTGCGCTACGAGGTCGGCGATGGTCGTCAGGTTTTGCGCGCCGCACTTGCGGCAATAACGACTGCCAGCCTCCAACGGCTGTCCACAGTTGGGGCAATACATCGTCGGTAAGGGATAATCCATAGCCGGGGGAAGTGAGTATGAATGCGTAATGCGTTGTATGGGGAATTCGTTAAGGGACGATTACTTCGCTCAACACTCTACCGCGCGTCGCCTTCATCTCCAAGCCTAAGAGCCGCGCGATGGTCGGAGCCACATCGGTCAGCCGCGCGTAAGAAAGTTTCGCGTTGGGCTTGATGGCTTTGCCCGCCATCACAAAAGCGATTTGCATTTCGGTGCGCGAGGCGAGGTGTCCGCTGGCGGCGCGCAGCGAAGTGGATTCGAGCAGAGCGCCTTTCGCGCGGCTGTCGAATACGACATCAGGGGCCGCCTCGAGAAACAGCGCGCCGCGTTCGTCAGCGCCGAGCTTGGCGGCGTCTTGCCGCGTGAGGACGCGCCAGACGGGGCTGTCGGGCTTTTGATGGAATTCCTGAAAGAGCGCGAATACGTCTTTTTCGTCCTGCGGCTTTTTGACGAAGACCATCGCCGCGCCTCCCAATGGTTGCACGATAGCCCGCCAGTCGGTGACCTGTCCGTTCTTGTCAGTCGTAATCCAACCCTTTTGCGCGAGCAACACGTTGGGCGCGAACGATTGTTCGACCTTGAGCGCGCCGTGGTCTGACACGATCAAAAACGTCGTATCGGTTGTGCCTTGAGCTTTTTCGTATGCCTGAGCAATTTGCTCTAGCCAGTTGTCAATCTCGCGCTTGGCCTGCGCTGCTTCGTTGCTAGTGATGCCGAAAAGCTGTTGCGCCGTGTCGAGCGAGTTGAAATGAATCAACAACAGATGTGGCGGCTTGGCAGCGATGGTTTCGCGCGTTTTGGCAATGACGGCGCGGTCGCGCGTGACGACGGCGGCGAGCGTTTCTTTCGCCTTGCGCGTAGACGGTTGCGTAACCACCGCGAACGACTGATTCGTAGTAATCGCCGCTTCCGCCGTCATCGGAAAGCCAATAGCCGCGACCGAGAGCTTTTCTTTTTCGAGCAAGCTCAACAGGTTTTCTTTTGGCAAGTGCTGTGCGTCATCAAGATTGGTTTCGCTGAATGCGCCGCGCGTTTCGTCGAAGGCTTGGTTGGTCGTGACCTTGTGGTCTACGGGCAGGCGACCGGTGAGCATTGTCGCGTGCGCGGGCAGCGTTTGCGTCGGATATACGCTTTCCGCCGTCAGTGCGACGACGCCACGTTCGCGCCATCGTTGCAGTGCCACCATCGGTGTAGTGCAATTGCTGGGCTTCGTCACGCAGATGCCTTGCAAGCCGCCGATAGAAATCAATACGACGTGCGACGTAACGCCCTGGTATTTCGGTTTGGGTGTGGCTGTTGGGGTAGGCGTTTGTGCGTAAAGGCTGACGCACAAATTCAATAGCAAAAACAGTAAAGCAGAATAGATACGCGGATAACGCGGATGCGGCGGATTGGCACGGATTTTCTTTTGAGATAATCCGCGTTGATCTGCTGCATCCGCGTTATCCGCGTATCTACTCAATGTTCTCAAAACTCGCATAAATTTTACGCGACAGCATTGCGCCCAGCGCTTCGAATAGACTCGATCATTTCGCGTACGGCTTTATCCAGCCCTACCAACGCGGCGCGGGCGATGATGTTGTGGCCGATGTTGAACTCTTCGATTTCGACGATGCGGGCGATGGGGGCTACGTTGCGATAAGTGAGGCCGTGTCCGGCGGCGACGCCGATACCTGCACGTTTAGCCGCGCGCGTCGCCGTGCGAATGCGTTCGATCTCAACCGCAATCTCTTTGGTTTTGCGCACCGTCATATCGCCCGGATGTTCATTCAAGAAGGCATAACTTGCCGTGCAAAGCTCAACCTGAAATGCACCGAGTCGCGCGGACTCTTTAATTTGCTTTACGTCGGGGTCAATGAAGGTGCTGACGAAAATGCCTGCGGCTTGCAACTTGGTAATCGCGTTTTTGACGGCGGCTTGATTGGCGACGACATCCAGTCCGCCCTCAGTAGTGATTTCCTGCGGGCGTTCGGGTACGAGCGTGACAACATCGGGTTTGACGCGCAACGCGATTTCGATCATCTCGTCGGTGGCGGCCATTTCTACGTTGAGATGCGTGACGACGACCTGCTTGAGCGCCAGCAAATCGTAATCCTGAATGTGCCGCCGGTCGCTGCGCAAATGCGTAGTGATGCCGTCAGCGCCCGCCAGTTCGCAAATCACGGCAGCCGCAGCCGGATTCGGTTCGTTCGTGCGGCGCGCTTGCCGAATCGTAGCGATGTGGTCAATGTTGACGTTGAGCCTACTCATTTCGTTTCTGTGTTAAGCGCATTTACTGGCGCGGCTTCATCATAACATCCAGTGAGCGCGTACCAGCGAATTGTAGCCACTTCGGTGAGGACTTTCACTGGCGCGGTGTAAGGATTCACTTTCGAGCCTTCGACGTGGTTCCAGCGCACGGGGGTTTCGAGCAAGCGCCAACCTTGTCGTTTAGCGATAAACAGAATTTCAGGGTCAAAGCCGAATCCATTAATTTGCTGAACGGCGAAAACCCGTTGCGCGGCTTCGCGGCGAAAAGCCTTGAATCCGCATTGCGTATCTTTGAAATCAAGCCCGGTGAGTGCCCATTGAATCCAGTTGCCGGTGCGACCGATGGCTTCGCGGATCGAAGATTGACGCGTGCCGATCAATGAGCGATCCAACGCGCGCGAACCGAACACTACGTCACAACGATTTTCTTCGATAGGTTCGATGACTTTCGGAACTTCGCTGATTGGCGTAGCGAGATCGGCATCCATAAAAAGCGCGATGTCGCCTTTGGCTTGCAACATGCCGTGACGTACTGAATAGCCTTTGCCGCGATTGCCCGGGTTGTGCAACAGCCGTAATTGCCCACGCCCTTCAAACTTCAGCACTTCATCCGCCGTTTTATCGCGCGAACCGTCGTTGACGACGATGACTTCGCTGCCATACGACTGTGAATCCAGATAGGTGAACGCCCCTTCCAATGTTTTCCCGATCCGCTCCGCTTCGTTGTAAGCCGGAATCACGATGGATAAATGTGGCTTCAAAGTCTGCATCCCTGTTACGTTTTCCTTACCGATAAAACTCGAAAGAAGCCACACTGTAACGTAACTTTAAGCGAGCGACAAAGTGCAAATCCAAAGGCGAAAAAAATTGCCGAACCGAGTGTTCAATGATTGCCAAATGTGTCATCACATTACAGAATGCGCGCGGTAAACAAGTACCTTCTGCTGTGTTGTTAAGCCTAGAGAACAGCCTTCGAAGGCGTTTGCCAGCGTTGAGTGATACGAAACGCCTTGTGTCGCTTAAACCATTAACCTTTCGTTGCCAAAAAGGAGATAGCCCAATGAAACAGATAACTATTGCTCTGTGCAGCTTCGTGCTGCTTGTGACCGTAGCTTTCGCGCAGGAGATGCAAAAGCAGCCCGCTACGCCGAAAGCGAAACCTGCGAAAGCGGCGACGCCTACCAGCGACGCCGACATTCAGAAATGCATTCAAGACAAGTTTGCTAATTCGCCGAGTATGAAAGACAAACCGCCAATAGCTTCGGTTAGCGGCGGCGTAGCCACCATAACAGGCGAAGCCAAGAACGGCGGACAGAAAGGCGCGGCTTCACGCCAGGCAAAATTATGCGGTGCGAAAGAGGTTAAAAACGAAATGACCATGGCCGCCAAAATGAAGAAGTAGTTGGTTGAATTTTGAAGAGAGTGGTTGGGGGACATCGGTTGCGACTCAGACGATGTCCCCCATTTTTGTCCCTATTGCTGAGAAATAGACACGAGCGGTACTTGAAGGCGGGCGTTTTTGGTGGAGGGGAAACTCGTTAATGGTCAGGCGGTCAATGGAACCAACGGCACCATTA
>JANNUY010000519.1:0-8677 GCA_031414155.1 Acidobacteriota bacterium | reverse complement strand
CGCAGCGCGCCGCTGCCAGAAGTAGGCAAATACGTTTTGACCGGCTACCAATGCGACGTCGTGCAAAATCGCAACGATTACAACGGCATGCTTTACGAAGAGCGCGGACGCCGCATCATTTCGCATACGGGTGAAAAGGTGGTCGTGGATGGCAATGCCCAGCCGTGGGTCGTTGGCACCGTGCCGGGCGTCAAGGAATTCGCCGCTGACGAATGGCACGATTACCGTGTGCTGGTGGTCGGCAATCATCATCAACATTGGATTGACGGCGTGATGACCACCGATGTCACTGACCATGACGAAATCGGTCGCAGGCTCGAAGGGCTGGTCGGCGTGCAGGTTCACGTAGGCCCGCCGATGAAAGTGCAATATCGCAACTGGCGCATCCAAAATTTGCCCAAGGCAAAACTCATCAAACCCGAACAAACGCCGATTTCGCCTGACGCGCCCAAAGTCGTACCGCAAAACGGGACGCCGCCGCCGCGCAAAAGCTCGTAAGCAGAAAACCGCCCCTATGAAAAAACATGTCGCCATCATTTTGCTGCTGCTTTGTCTAACGGTAGCTGGCTTAGTCACGCCATCAGCCCGAGGCCAAATAAGCCAAGTGGCTTTGGTCAATGCTGGCAGCTATGAAACTGCCGTCGCGCCTGGTTCAATCGCGGCGTTGTTTGGGAACGGACTTGCTACGCAAACGCAAGTGGCTGGTGCGCTGCCATTGCCGGTCACACTCGCAGGCACATCCGTAAAAATTGGCGGACGCACTGCGCCGCTATTTTTCGCCTCGCCGAATCAAATCAATTTACAAGTGCCGGGCGGACTCAACGCAGGCTCGCATGCTATCGAAGTTTTTATCAATAACTCCGCCACGCCTTCGCACACGGGCATTGCCACTTTAGTCGAAGCCGCGCCCGGTATTTTCACGCTCAACGCCAGCGGCAGCGGACAAGCGGCGGCGTTGAATGCGGACTATTCGCTCAACGCCGAGTTCGAGCGCGTAGCCAATGCGCGGCCTGAACTGGCGGGAAGTTTTGTCATCCTGTTTGCCACCGGCATCGGCGCGACCAATCCATCAGTCGCCGATGGGCAAGCTGCTCCGGGTTCACCTTTGGCAACCGACACTGGCACCACGGCTGTAACCATCGGCGGCGTGAACGCTCCGGTTTTGTTCAGCGGACTAACGCCGGGCTTGGTGGGCGTATGGCAACTCAACGTAGCGATTCCACCGACGTTGCCGACGAACGCAGCAACGCCCGTGCGCGTGAGCAAAGGCCGCGACAGTGTTGAGGCTACGTTGGCGATTGCGGGGCGAAATGATTTCACGGCTTTGACGGGAACGGTGACGGATGATTTGAGTGGCGCGCGGTTGGCAAATGCGACTGTGACTTTGCCGCAAGCCAACAGCGTCACGCGCGCTACGAAAACCGATGCGCAAGGCACGTTTTCGTTTCCGGTGGTGCGCGCTGGTAATTACAACATGCAGGCGAGTGCGACGGGCTTTGTGAATGAAACGCAAAGCGCGATGGTTACGACCAACGTGACCAACGCGGCTTCATTCGCGCTCGCCAAACAGAAACCAAACATTGTGCTGATCGTCGCAGATGATTTGGGCTTCGCTGATTTGGGCATTCATGGCAGCACCGAAATCATCACGCCGCACATTGATTCGATAGCGCGCAACGGCGTGCGTTTCACGCAAGGTTATGCCAACGCGCCGGTATGCAATGCGACGCGCGCGGCGTTGTTGACCGGACGTTATCAACAACGCTTCGGCTTTGAGACGCTGGCGCAAATGAATTTGCCGTTGAGTGAAACGCCGTTACCTGACCGCTTGCGGGGGTTGGGTTACGCGACGAGTCTGGTGGGCAAGTGGCATTTGGGTCAGGCCGCGCAATTTCAACCGATGCAACGCGGCTTTGATGAGTTCTTTGGTTTTCTGCCTGCCCTGCATTCTTACACGGTGTGGAATGCACCGGGCAATCCGATTTTGCGCGGTACGCAATCGGTGGTTGAAAACACCTATTTGACTGATGCCTTCGCGCGCGAAGCGGTTGATTTCATCGAACGCCAACAGAGCCAACCGTTCTTTTTGTATCTGGCGTTTAACGCTGCACACTCACCTTTGCAAGCACCTGAAAATTACTTGTCGCGCTTTTCGAATATCACCAACGTTCGCCGTCGCACCTTTGCGGCGATGATGGCGGCGATGGATGACGGCGTAGGAAAAGTGCTGTTGAAATTGCGCGAACTGAAACTCGAAGAAAATACACTCGTCGTTTTTCACGGCGACAACGGTGGCGATCCCAGCGACAACACATCGCTCAATACGCCTTTCAACGGAGAGAAATTTCAGTTGTATGAAGGCGGCATCCGCGTGCCTTACCTGATGCAATGGAAAGGCTATCTGCCAGCGGGCGCGGTAAACGAATCGCCCATCATTACGCTGGATGATTTCACCACTGCGCTCTCGGCTGCGCGTGGACGCCGATTCGCTGAGGCGCAACTCGACGGCGTGAATTTGTTTCCTCATTTGATCGGTGCTGTGACGAGCCAACCGCACGAGACGCTTTATTGGCGCTATGGCAGGGCGCAATACGCTGTGCGGTCAGGTGATTGGAAGCTGCTGTTGCTGGAAGACACGCTCCGGCTTTATGACTTGGCGAATGATGTAGGCGAACGCAATAATCTGGCGGAATCGAATCCGGCCAAACTCAAAGAACTTAAAACGCTTTACGATCAATGGAACGCGCAGCTTCCGGCTGCGCCTTAACCGACAAAGGAATGAATGCATGAAACGACGCGTTTTTATCCATGCGGCAACGGCTTCCGGCTTGGCTCTGGCAACGAAAAACAGCTTCGCCGCGCGGCAAGCCAAACTCGCTGACGCGCATATCGAAATCTTGCTTGATGAACCCATCGCCCGCATCGCGCCTGAAATTTATGGACACTTCGTCGAGCATCTCGGCGGCGTAGTCTATGACGGCATCTGGGTCGGTGCAGATTCAAAGGTTCCCCACATCGGCGGCTTGCGCAAGGCTTTGGTTGAAGCGCTCGCCCGCGTCAAACCCGGCGTGATTCGTTGGCCGGGCGGATGCTTTGCCGATAGCTATAACTGGCGCGATGGCGTCGGGCCAAAGAAAGATCGTCCGCGCCGTCCCAACTTTTGGATAGATGCGGGCGAATGGCCGAAAGACGTGCCCGATGGACCGTGGAAGTATGACACCAATCAATTTGGGACTGATGATTTCGCGCGTTTTTGCAAGCTGACCGGCGGACAACCTTACTTTGCCGCCAATTTGCGCAGCCTCACGCCGAAGGATTTTTATGAGTGGGTGGATTATTGCAATTCACCGGCTGGCACGACTTCGCTGGCTGATTTGCGCGCCGCGCACGGGGGCACGCGTGAGCCTTATAACGTGCGCTATTGGGGCGTGGGCAATGAGTCGTGGGGTTGCGGCGGCAGCTTCTCGGCGGATGAATACGCGATTGAATATCGTCGCTTTGCCGAATGGGTTCCGCGCTATGGCTTGAACATGGCGTATGTCGGTTCGGGGCCGAACGGCGGTGATTTGGCGTGGTCGCGCAAGTTCTTTGGCAAGCTGGCTGAGAAAGGTGGTTTCGGCAAAATGTGGGGCTGGGCGTTGCATCACTATTCGTGGAACGTCAGTCAAGGGCGCACGACTGATTGGGTGCAAGGCAAAGGCGACGGTTTGAATTTCCCCGACGTTGAGCATTATGAATTGCTCGCGCAAGCCGATCAGATGGAAGCGCTCATCACCGATAACTGGGCCGTGATGGGCGAATTCGACAAACAGCATCGCGTCAAACTCGTCATTGACGAATGGGGCGCGTGGTACAAACCCGGCAGCGAATTGCACAACACCCATTTGTTGGGGCAACAGAATACGATGCGTGATGCGGTGTTGGCGGGCATGACGCTCGACACCTTTCATCGCCACGCCGACAAAGTAGCAATGGCGAACATCGCGCAACTCGTCAATTGCCTGCAAGCACTTTTCTTTGCGCACGAAGACAAGTTCGCCGTCACGCCGACCTATCACGTATTCGATTTGTATCAGCCGCATCAAGGTGCTGAATCGTTGCGCACACAAGTGAGTGCGCCGCGTTCGGGCTATACGCGCGCGGGCAAACCGGCGACGTTGCGCGGACTGTCAGCATCGGCTTCCCGTAAGGAAAAGACGGTGACGATCACGGTGACGAATCCTGACTTGACGCAAACGCGCGAAACCGAAATTGCATTGCGCGGCGCTGCGATCAAAGAGATCAACGTACTCACGCTTGGCGGTGGCGATGCCAAAGCGCACAACACGTTTGAACAACCCAGCGCTGTCAGATTGAAAGAAGGCAAAGCTACATTGCGCGCTGATGGGGCAGTAACGTGCAGCTTTGCGCCTGCTTCGGTGACGCGGCTGCAACTCACTTTGGTATAGCGAAAAACGATGAAACGACTTTCCTTTTTGTTGTTCGCGTTGCTCTTGTTGCCAAGCGCATCTTCACAAGAACGCGCGCCGCATCAGATGGAGCGTCTGGGGCGCGGCCTCGTCGCAATTCGCACGAACGAAACGCAGGTGTATGTCGGTTGGCGTTTGTTGGGGAACGATGCGCCGGAAATTGGCTTCAATGTTTATCGCGCGACGGATGGCGGTGTGCTGGTCAAATTGAATGAAGCGCCGTTGACCGCTACGACTGATTTCATTGATCGGCAAGCGCCGCAGGGGAAAGCGTTGGAATACACTGTGCGCGCGATGGTTGGCGAAACGGAGCAGCCGCCGGACAAAGCCTTTCGATTAGCAGCCAATGCGCCTGTGCGGCAATACCTGGAAATTCCGTTGCAAACATTGCCGGGCAACACGCCGAACGATGCTTCGGTCGGCGATCTGGACGGCGATGGCGAATACGAAATCATTCTCAAGCAGGAGATGCAGCCCTTCGACAATTCGCAAAGCGGGCAGGCGGGTGAGACGAAACTCGAAGCCTACAAACTTGATGGCACCTTGCTTTGGCGCATCAACCTGGGTCGCAACATTCGTGAAGGTGCGCATTACACGCAGTTTTTGGTTTACGACTTCGACGGCGACGGCAAAGCCGAGATTGCTTGCAAGACGGCGGACGGCACGACGGATGGCAAGGGAAAAGTCATTGGAGAAGCCACCGCCGACTTTCGCAACGCGGCGGGTTATGTTCTTAGCGGCCCTGAGTATTTGACGATCTTCGACGGCTTGACGGGCGCGGCGCTGGCGACGACGGCTTATCTTCCGCCGCGCGGCAGCGTCGCGGATTGGGGCGACAATTACGGCAATCGCGTAGACCGCTTTCTCGCCTGTGTCGCTTATCTCGACGGCGTGCGGCCATCATTGGTGATGGCGCGCGGCTATTACACGCGCACGGTGCTGGCCGCGTGGGATTGGCGCGAGGGTGAGTTAAAGCAACGTTGGATATTCGACAGCCGCGACGGCAACGCGGAGCATCGGCGCTATGAAGGACAAGGCAACCACAGCCTCAGCGTGGGCGACGTAGACGGCGATGGACGCGATGAAATCATGTATGGAGCCTGTGCGATTGATGACGACGGCAAAGGCTTGTTTGTGACGGGACTGGGACACGGCGACGCGCTGCATATGAGCGATATGGATCCCGACCGCCCCGGCCTCGAAGCCTTTCAACCGCACGAGACGCCCTCGCTCTATGGCCCGAACGGTTCGGAGTTGCGCGACGCACGCACCGGCGCATTGATCTTCGGCATCAACGGCGAAAACGCCGACGTAGGGCGTGGCGTGGCTTTCGACATTGACCCGCGCTATCGCGGTTACGAAGTGTGGGCGGCGCGTGGTGGCTTGCATTCGGTCAAAGGCGAATTGATAACGACGCGGCGTCCGGGGCAAATGAATTTCGGCGTCTGGTGGGACGCCGACCCGCTGCGCGAATTGCTCGACAACATCACGATTTCAAAATGGAACTGGACGACTAGCGCGGCTGTGACGATGTTAACGGGAGCAGGGGCGGCGTCGAATAACGGCACGAAGGCTACTCCGGCGCTCGCTGCTGATCTGTTGGGCGATTGGCGCGAAGAAGTCATCTTGCGCGCGGCTGACAATCAATCGTTGCGCCTTTACACGACGACGATTCCGGCGACACATCGGATGTGTACGTTAATGCATGACCGGCAATACCGAATGGCGGTGGCGTGGCAAAACATTGGCTACAACCAACCGCCGCATCCGGGCTTTTATTTGGGCGACGGCATGAACGCGCCGCCCGTGCCACGTTTTTACACCGTGCCGGTGCGCACTTTTCCAACGCGCGAACCGATGCGACGTGACACTGGTTTGCGCACGGTTGTACAGCCGTGTGAATAGATATGTGAATCCACACAGGAGCAGATTATGCACGTTAGAAGACAATGGGCTTTCTTTCTGATTTTGTTTGGCTTAATAATTTTGCCTCAAACTAACCCGATAAGCTCAGGCAGTTCACCAAACGCCACTGCTGCAAAACAGGCAACTACGGTGGTTAAGCTGGCGGTACTCGTCACAGACAAAAACAAACAAGTCGTAACAGGTCTCAAGCAAGAGGACTTTCTTGTCTACGAAGATGCACAACCCAGGCCCGTCACGTTGTTTCAACCTGACGCACCCATTCAATATGGTGTAGTTGTTGATAATACTGGCAGCATGCGCTCCTTAGTCCCGCAAGTGCTTCGAGCAACAGAAACACTTTTAAGTCGTCATCGTTCTGACGATCAGGCATTCATCGCTCGCATATTTGACAGCGATGTTCACCTAACAACAGGTTGGACAGCGGATAAAGAAAAATTGTTGGATTCATTGAAAACGCTGAATGAAGGGAAGGGGGCTTTATCTACCGCAGATGCTCTTATTGCTTGCGCCGATTATTTTTCTCAATCTCCTCCGACCGTAACAGCGGGACAATTTCACCGGGCTTTAGTTTTAATTACTGACGGAGATGACAAAAAAGGAAACACGCAATTCCCAGAGTTAGTTAAGCGGTTGCGCCAAGATAAATTACAGGTATTTCCTATTGGTATTTTTGATCCTGATATAGATGGCCTCGTTATGTTCGGGAGAAATCCACGAATGCTAGCAATGGAATTTCTCAATAAATTTGTAGACGCAACAGGAACCCGTGCTGTTTATTCCGAAACCAACTCTGTTCCTCAAATGATGGGACAGCTAGCGGCGAGTTACCTTCAATCCCAATACATCATTGGCTACGCCCAAACTTCCGTTGGCAAGAATAAACCGGGAAAGGTTCAAGTTAAGCTGGTCGAGCGACCTAATCAAGGCAAGCTCACGCTTTCATCCTGGCCGCTTAGTTAGTAGTTAAAGACCTAATGCACATTTTGAATAACCACCGACGAATATTGCTCGTAGCTGGCTTTGTCCTGGCAGCTACTTTCCTGGCAGGCGCAGCCGCGCTGATTGACGACCGGTTCGCCGACGGCAACAGCCAAAACCAAAATCTGGCGAACAACTCGTTGCGCGTATTCAACGGACGCGCTAACACCGTGCGCACTGATGCGGCGGGTTCGGTCACGTTTGATGTCACGAATGCAGGCGGCTCGGAAGCGTTTTGGGCTTACTTCACCAACGCGGGCGCGCCGGTCACGTTAGGCGTTGGCGACAGGCTTTCAGTAGCGATGACTTTTTCAGTCAGCGGCTTTGGCGGCACGGGACAGGACGTGCGCTTTGGCGTGATGGATTCTCTGGGCACGCGCAATACGACGAATCTGACGGCGGGAATGAATGATGCGACGTTCATCAACGACACGGGCTATGGCTTGCAGTATTACGCCAGCGGCGCGGGTTCGCCCTTTGTGATTGGTCGTCGCGCCCTGTTGACGGGCGCGAACCCTTTCAACAACTTTGGCGACTTTGCCACGATCTCAACGGGCGCCGGTGGCGCGACGGCGCGACAAGGTTTGTTGAATGACGTGCCTTATTCGTTGAGTTATTCGATCACGCGCTTGACGGCGAACGAGACACAAATCGAAGCCGTCGTTATAGGCGGCGCGCTCGACAACCTCAATTACAAAGTTGTCGAGAGCAGCATCGCGCCGCAAACGACGTTTGATTATTTAGCCTTTCGCATCGCGGGGGCTGCGTTTGCAACGAGGCTGACCTTCACGCGTTTGTTGGTTGATTACACGCCGCAACCACCCGTGATTACGAGCCAGCCGCAGCCAGCCGCATTGACCGTGCAGGTTGGCAGCAACGTGACGATGGCGATTGCGGCACGCGGCAATGCTCCCACTTTTCAATGGCAGAAAAATGGCACAGATGTCAGCGGCAACGCTTCGGCGCGCACGGCGACCTTGAATTTAACCAACGTGCAATTGACTGACGCGGGCGATTACACCTGCGTCGTGAGCAATGCGGGTGGCAGCGTGCGTTCCAATCCGGCGAAGCTCAACGTCACGAATGATCCCGTGCCGCCTCCGCCGAGCATTACGCAACAGCCACGAGACACGAACGTAGTTGCGGGACAAACGACGACCCTTTCAGTCACAGCCACGGGCGCGAATCTGGTTTATCAATGGTTCAAAAACGGCGTGCTGATTCCCAATGAGACGGCGGCGACGTTGCGCTTTGCCAATGCGCAAATCAGCGATGCAGGCAGTTACACCGTCGTCATCAGCAAT
>JANNUY010000518.1:0-8690 GCA_031414155.1 Acidobacteriota bacterium | reverse complement strand
TTCATAACAACCTCGTTAGTGAGAGACACCTACGGCATAGTGCGCCAAAATGGCGCGACGGTTTTCGGTCTAAAGGCTTTAGAGTTGCTTGCTGTTAAACCGAATAAAGTAACTGCGTTCGTATTGATCGCAGGTAAAGGCTGAATAGCCTGCGCGATCTCCGGCTTGGGTTAATTGCATGGCGCGGCTTTGCGCGTAACTGCAAAGCGCGCCGCCTGCCAGTTCAGGCAGGGAATAATCTACGCGGTCAACGCGGGCGTCGGCTTTGGGGTCGCCTGCGCCCGCTTTTTTAGTAGCTTGTGTTAATTCCAGGTAAGGCGATTCATAGGTTTGCGCTTCTCCGTGTACGCGGTCAACGGTCAGTACAAAACGTTTGTCGGGGGTTAAAACGCGATTTACGTCGAGCGTCAGGTCTGTATTGCCGCGTGAGTCCGTTAAATTGATATTCCTGACCCAGCCTTCGACACTGAGTAACCCGCCATTCGCGTCAAACTCAAAGAGTGAGAGGTTGACGCTGCGGGCGTTAATAATCCCTTTCCCGGCTACCTTAAATTGCAATTGTGACAGTAATTCGCCCGTGCCTTGGGCGGTTAGATGCTTGACGGCGGTCAGCCCCGTCACGGTGACGGGCATGCCCTGTCCGACGAAAGCATCAAAGCTGGCCTCGGCGCGCGCCTGCGGGCTTTGGGCCGCGAAGGCAACGGCGCGCCGCGCACTGCTGGCATAACTGGCATATAAAACGCCTGCGCAAAGCGGCGCTAAGAGCAATCCCAAAATCATGATTTTTTTCATATGACCTCTGAAACCTGTAAGGTACGTTACGAGCTAACTAACGTTTGAATGGCTTTGAGAGAAAGCCATTGCTTCAGTCTGACAAGAGAAATCGTGAGGGAAGATACGCCTAAAGCTAGGTCGCCGAATAGATGGCGATTTTGACGAAAAGTTGGCGGATTTGACGGTTCTTGTCGGTGTTTGCCTTACAAGCTGTGGGTTATTTACCTTTCAGGCATTGCTGCCGAAATTTGCCGGGTGAGATGCCATACATCGTTTTGAAATCGTGGGAGAAATGGCTCTTGTCGTGAAAGCCTACGCGGGCCATGACTTCTTTGACGATGAGGAATTCATTGACGAAGAGGTCGTGCGCTGCGGTCAGACGCATCTGTTTGCGGAAATGTGCCAGCGGAGTCCCCACGGTTTTTTTGAAGAGGGCTTGCAACTGTGAAGCGGAAAGACGAACTTCGTGGCCGAGTTCTTCGGCCGTAAAATCGCGGGCCAGATTAGTTTGCAATTTGACGATGACGGCGAGTACGCGGCGTTCAGCGATGGGCTGCAAGGTCAGTTTGAGCATAGCGGTGGCATCGAGTGGGTTTGACGATGAAGTGGCATTCATAGATACATCCTTTTGAAGCGCTGGCTGGTCTGAAACGTTAGCGGGCGTTTCGGTGTGGGGGCAAATTAAGCGAGGAGCTTTGAATCAACGGCAGGGAAGCCATTGGGTTACGAAGTGTTATGCCGAAATGACCCAGGGCGCGGCGCAACTGGGGTGATCTGGTTGGTCAGGCCACCAGAATTGGGCATGGTAATTGTTGGGGCAGTGACAGGTGGATGTCAGAGACCGAAGGCGATGCTGAATCGTCATACAGAGAACTCCTAATGGGTTAGGCAAAAGCTGATCCAGCGCGAGAGGTGACGGCAACGTTGAGGGAGACTCAATCTGTATTCGGGGCTGTATTCGTTAAAGGGACGCACTCAATTTACGACAACTCAATAGCGAGAAAAAGGGGTGGAGAGGAATTTAATGTTTGGGGTGATGGTTTGGCTCATGATCGCATGTGAGGCGGATTGACTTCGTTGAAAGGTCGTCCTTAGAATCAGTTCGTTTTCAAGCAGTCCACCTCCGTTCCTATTTGCCCTTACAAGGAGTCCAGAAAATGATAAGCATTCGGCGTGTCGTGTGTCTTTTGTCTCTGAGTTTATGTTGTTGGCAGGTGACACTGGCGCAAACGCCAGCGGTCAAGCCTGCGCAACCAGTGGCAGCACCGACGCTTTCGCCCAGCGGACAAACGCTGGATGACGATTTCGCCACCTCAGTCAAAGCCTGGACGACGCGGCCTGAATTTATGTCTCCGCTGGTAGATCACTTGCCCAAAGTCGTGGGTGTGCCTGCGCCGAAAGACGTGCTGGGTTATCACATCGGCCAACCGAAAAAGCTCACGCATACGACTGAAATTTATAAATACTATCGCGCGCTGGCGGCGGCTTCGCCGCGCGTCAAGGTCATCGAAGTCGGCAAGACCGACGAAGGCCGCGAGTGTTTGATTGTTTTCATCGGTTCAGAAGACACGATCAAGAACCTCGAAACTTATCGTCAATATCTCTCGCAACTCGCCGACCCGCGCAACCTGATCGAAGCACAAGCGAAAGACATTGTCGTCAAAGCTAAACCGATTTATCACCTGTCAGGCGGCTTGCACAGCGGCGAAACTGGCCCGCCCGAAATGCTGATGGAACTCGCCTATCGCCTCGCGGTCGAAGACGCGCCGCTCATCAATGCGATTCGTGACAACGTGATTGTGAGCCTTACGCCGGTGGTCGAACCCGACGGACGCGACCGTTACGTTGATTGGTATTACCGCCACAAGATTGATGAAAAAGATGAAAACGACAGCAATGGCGGCCCGCCGTATTGGGGCAAATATATCTTTCACGACAACAACCGCGACATTAACTATTCGCAAGTCACGATGCGCAATTGGTTGAACTGGTATCTGCAATGGCATCCGCCCATCATGCACGACCTGCACGAGTCAGTCCCGTTTATGTACACGTTCAGCGGGCAAGCGCCGCAACAGCCCGGACTTGATCCGATCTTGTATGGAGAAATGCCGTGGTTTTCTAATTTTGAAATGGCGCAAATGATTAAGTACGGCATGCCCGGTGTGTGGACGCACGGCTTTGTGGATATGTGGTCGCCCGGCTATCTGGCGTTTATGTCATCGAACCACAACGGCATGATTCGCATGTACGAAACCTTTGGCAATGGCGGCGCAACGACGATGAAACGCCGCGTGGCTCCGCCCGAAGGCAGTGGCGCAGGGCAGACTTCGCGCGAATGGTATCGCCCGCTGCCGCCTTACAAAGAAGTCGAATGGTCAATGCGCAACAACACGAATTACATGCAAACCGGCGTGTTGAGTGCGCTGCAACTCACCAGCGAATTTCCCAAGATCGTGCTGGAAAACTTCTATCAAAAGAGTCGTAATTCGATTGAGTCCGGCAAGAAAGAAGCGCCGCACGGTTTCGTGATTCCCGCCGGACAAAGCGATATGACGCGCGTCGTTACGCTGGTGAATATGTTGCGCACACAAGGCATCGAAGTCGGCAAGGCCACGGCGGAAATCAAATTGAAAGACGGCACGTTCCCGCTTGGCTCTTACGTCATCAAGCGCGATCAGCCTTACGGACGGCTGGCGAAAATCCTGCTCGAAAAGCAAAACTTTCCTGATCCCAGCTTGCGCACTTATGACGATACGGGCTGGACGATGGGCTTGATGTTTCAAACGACGGTCAAGGAAATCACCGACCCCGCTGTGCTAACGGTCGTCGCGCCGTTGGTAGACAAGGCTGAACTCAAAGGCAGCATCGCGGGCACGGCGCTGGCGGGTTACGCGATTGTGCACAACGGTTCGAACCACCTGACGACGCTGCGCTATCGCTTGCGTGAGCTGAAGCTGCAAGCCGCCGAACAATCTTTCACTTCCGGTACGACGACCTTTCCCGCCGGAACTTTTGTTGTCGCGGCGAGCGGCGATGACACAGTGAAGAAGCTGAAAGCCACCGTTGAAGAGTTAGGCTTGAATGCCGTCGCTTTGCCTACGCTGCCAACCGTGCCGCTGCACGACGTAGACCTGCCGCGCCTCGCCGTCTTCACGACTTGGGGCAATACGCAGGAAGTCGGTTGGGTACGCCATGCGCTTGACCAATTCGAGGTGCGCTACGATTTGATTTACAAAGAGCGGGTTAAGCAGGGCAATCTGCGTGCGGCTTACGATGTGATCTTGATTCCCAATCAAGGCCGCAGCGGCAAAGGACTGGTGTTCGACATCGAACCCAAAGCCAAGCCGTTGGCTTATACGAAATCCGACCAGTTCAAATCGCACGGCGCTTACGGCGAGTCAGAAGACATTACGGGCGGCATGGGCTTAGGCGGCGCGGCGGAGTTGCACAAGTTCGCTGAAGCGGGCGGCGTATTGATTACGTTGGGTCAAGCTAGTTTCTTTCCGCCCGAATTCGGCTTGACCCGTTCAATCGAAGCCGGTCGCACGTCAGCGCAGTTTTACGCGCCCGGCCCAATTATCGAAGCTGAGATTTTGCAGACCTCGCATCCAATTTTTTATGGTTACGCGGGGAAAACGATTCCGGTGCGTTACGGCAACGGGCCGCTGTTGGCCGTACCCGAAAAAGACCGCGCCAAACAAATTCTTATGCGTTACCCCGGCGGAGACAAATCGGTGTTGAGCGGCTTGATGCGCGGCGCGAACGAAATCACGAATCGCCCTGCTATCGTTGATGTACCCGTCGGCACTGGTCGCGTCGTGCTATTCGCAGGCAATCCCTGCTATCGCTGGCAGAATCACGGCGAGTTCGGAATGCTCTTTAACGCACTGCTGCACTTCAATGATTTCAAAGCTGGTGAAAGGTGACTGGGCAGAGAAAGTATTATGACTAGCCACTAATTACTAAATCCTGTTATGCTCCGGCTCAAATTTTGAAAGAGGTTCTTTTCGGATACTTATGCAAACGCCACCCTTACTTACGATTCTGATGCCCGTTTATAACGAGGCCAAAACCATTCACGAAATTATCGAACGCGTAATGGCCGCCCAAATCGGCGATGTCAACAAAGAGCTTGTTATCGTGGATGATTACTCACAAGACGGTACGCGTGACGTGCTTAAAAAAATGGCTGAAGAAGGAAAATATAAAATCTATTTTCACAGCCATAACATGGGCAAAGGCGCGGCCTTGCGCACTGCGCTGACTTACGCTACTGGTGACATCATCATCATTCAGGACGCCGATCTTGAATACGATCCCAACGAATACGCCGAATTGCTCGTGCCCGTGTTAGAAGGCAAGGCCGATGTGGTTTATGGCTCACGGCTATCAGGCGGCAAGACGGTGCGCGCGTTTAATTATTTTCATTACCTCGGCAACAAGTTTCTGACCTTCCTGACGAACGTGCTTTACAACACGATTCTGACGGACATGGAAACGTGTTACAAAGTCTTTCGCGCCGATGTCATCAAGAACATTCAGATCAAATCGAACCGCTTCGATTTCGAGCCGGAAATCACCGCGAAAATCCTCAAGCGCAAATACAAACTTTACGAAATGCCGATCTCTTATTCAGGCCGCGACTTTGCCGAAGGCAAAAAGATTTCGTGGAAAGACGGATTCGCCGCCGTGTGGGCGTTGGTGAAATTTCGTTTCGTAGATTAAGTAAGCCTGAGCCTGTGCATCCCTAATGAGTGAATTGGTAGAAGACAATCCCGCCTTACGCGCCGAACTTGAATCCGTTATTGACGAACAGCGCGATGCCTTTTACGCCCGCGGCTGGTGGCACAGCATTGACCTCGGCGCTGGGCGCGTTACGCCCGGCGTGCATCAACTCACGGAGTTACAGCGCAATTACCGCGAGTTTGAGCTACCTGAAAACTTAGCCGGGAAGCGCTTGCTCGACCTCGGTTGTTGGGATGGGTTTTATTCGTTTGAAGCCGAACGCCACGGCGCGCAAGTCACTTCGGTGGATGTATGGCGTCCGCAAACTTATTTTCAGGCTCACAAAGCGTTGCAATCGCAGGCGGTCTTTCACGAAAAAAGCGTTTACGAATTAAAGCGAGACGAGTTAGGCGGATTCGACATCGTGCTGTTTCTCGGCGTGTTGTATCACTTGATGCATCCGTTGCTGGCGCTTGAACGGGTCTGCGAAATGACGAACGATTTCGCCGTGATCGAAACCCACGCCGTAGATAATCTTTTCGACACGTCGCGTCCGGTGATGGAATTTTATGAAGTAGACCAACTCGGCGGGCAATATGATAACTGGTGGGGACCCAACAGCGAATGCGTCATGCAAATGGCACGAGCGGCGGGTTTTGTGCGCACCGAAGCCTTGCGCATTGACCCTACGCGCGCCGTCATCAAAGCCTATCGCCGTTGGCTGCCGTGGGAAAACCTCGAAGCCGCGCCTTCGTTACGCATCCATCGCGTCATCAACGCCTGCACCGATGACGAACGCTTTCCGCGCTGTGGCCGCCACGCATATCTGGCTTTGATGGTCGAAGGCTTACCCGCCGAAGCCCGCCGCGAATTGTTGCAGTTCGACATCGGAGGTTTTGGCAGCACTGCGGTTTTTCTCGGCTCGTCTAAATTTGCCGAAGACGCAGGAGCATTGCAGGTCACAGTTCCGATACCGCTGGGGTTATCGGTAGGCACAACTACGGTGCGAATGCGTTATGAGAATCAGTGCGCGGCTGCGTGGGAACTAAATTTATGCGAAGGGCGCGAGTGGTAATTGGCAGGTTATTTGTTTGGTTGTCGCGCGACTTTGGCCTTGCCGCCTTCCAGTAACTCAACACTGTAATCCAGCTTGGAGGGCTGACCATCTTTTTTGTCTATGGCAGTAAGCGAGAATTGACCGCGCGAACCTTCCATCTTGAGCCTGACAGGGAATTGCCCCAGTAAGTCCTCACGGAAGGGCGTACCGTATTCGCGTCGTTTCGGGTCATAGGCCAATATCTTAATGCGGTCAAAATCGCAGCGTTCATCGGCGTCAAAGGAATTTTTTTCTACTACTAGATAGCTGTCGTGCGATTGGTTGGTGTCGTCAGTGACAGAACCGACTTTTTGCCAGCCGGTGATGCGACGTCTATCTGAGAGAAAAAACGTAATTTCACCCGGTACTTCGAGTTCGATAGACCCGCCGTAAATCCAACCAGCCGGAACAATGGAATAATTAGGTAAGCGTACCTTGAACCATTCGTCGTATTTTGGGCCGCTGGGTGTCGCAGAAGCTGCCGGGCTACCTTGCGCGGTCGCAGGCTTGGCCGCAGCCTCCAGTTTTTCGGGGCGCGGACGGCGTTCGCGGGCGACGATTTCAAGCGTAGTACCCGCCGGTAAAGGAAAGGCTACGTTGTCGTCGTTGTTGCGATCAGGCGTCAGACGTAATTTCAGAGTGGCTTTTGATTTGCCCACCGCTTGCGTAGGAATTTCCCGTAACTCTTCGGCGATCTTCGTGGAAGCGTTTACGATCTCCTGTTTCACGAGATAGCGCGTCTCGATCCAGCCGGTTGCACCTCCAGGGCCGCTCACATTAGCCCAAGTTGCATTGCCTTCATTTTTGCGTTCGAGGATGGACACCTGATCTCCGCTTTTTACTTCGCCCACGACGCGCGCGGCTTCTGCGGTAGAGGAACGTAAACGCATTTTTTCTGGGGCTACATAAGCAGTTTCGCTGCTGAGCGCATTTTTTGCTGTTGAACAGCCACTGAGCGCCACGATGAGAAGGCTCAAGAGCAGTGTTATCCAGCGCGTGGTTTGATAAGACATATAGATATTCATGCGTTCTTGAATGATGTAGCGTGGTGTAAAGAGTAAGTACAGTCTACCTACGGCTTTTGTATCTGGCAACCAGCGTCAGGCACAGGCTGAGAACAAGGAGAATCGCTGTTTATGTTATGGATTCAACGAAAAATTCGATTGCGTGAACGGTCGCGCGGTTTTCACATTATTACCAATGAAGTGTTGGCAAACCTTCCTGAGCTTGAGCAGGTGGAGGTAGGTTTTCTCCACCTATTGTTACAACACACTTCCGCTTCACTGACGATTAACGAAAATGCCAGCCCTGACGTACGTCATGACTTGGAGTGGCACTTGAATGTGTTAGTACCTGAAGGGGCGCTCTATTATCAACATACAATTGAAGGGGCTGACGATATGCCGGCTCATATCAAGGCTTCGATTTTAGGAACGGAGCTTCAGCTTCCGGTTGGGCAGGGGCGGATTTTGTTAGGAACCTGGCAGGGGATTTATCTGGGAGAGCATCGAGACCAGGGTGGTGAGCGCAGCCTGATTGCTACGTTATGGGGAGAACCTCGGTAAGATGTGAAATGAAATAACAAAAAGCCTGACGGAAGATTATTTTCGTCAGGCTTAAACTATAAGGCGAAAAACGCCTTTATTTACTCTTAACAATGACCACACTCACTAAATAAAAAGCGAATAAGAACGAGTAAAATAAAAAATGTGTGATCTGATTAATGATTAAGAATCAACCGGGGCTGTCGAAACAGCCCCGGTTGATTGAAAGGCAGTCAAGCCTACCAACCTTACTAGCAGGTGGGCGGGAAGACCGGAATCGTGTAGATGTTGGAACTGGACAACGTCAGCTTGTGCATGTTGTGTCCACCGTTGAACGCACCCGGCTGTGAAGCCGCATTCGCATTGAAGTTGATCGAAGCGCCCAAAATGCCGATGTCCGCCCCAGGGTTGTAGAGCTTCATCCAGCCCGAACGGCCTTGACCGATGACGCCCGTGAACGAACCCAAAATGCGCGGGTAGCTGTTCGACAGGATACCCATGATCTGGCAACCGCCCGTGATGCTGAACGAATACGCGCTTTCCGCGTC
>JANNUY010000517.1:0-6041 GCA_031414155.1 Acidobacteriota bacterium | reverse complement strand
AGTACACGAGAAACTAAGTTTCTTTGCATTCACTCTTCGTCCCAGCAGGACGGTTGAATTTAGGCAGGTCGTTCACGGCTTGCACACGCTTACTTTGCTCGCGCCACTCACGCTCGTTTATTGGAGGTTCCCATGAAATTTGTTCCCCGCAGAAAACTTTGGACGCTTTCTCTTTTGGTGATCAGCTTATGGTCGGCTTGGTGGTTGTCACCTGTCGCACGCGCCCAATGGCAACGCTGGCGCGTTGAGCGCGAGATCACTTTGCCTCCGCGTATTTCTGCTGAAACTTCGGTGTATGAGCCAGAAACCCAGCGCCTGACCTTGCGCGGTCAGTATTTTGACGCCGCCGCCGACATCACTTTGTTATCCGCCAACGGTCAAATCGCATTTCGTACTGCGCAGGTTGCCAATGGCACGACGATCATTGTTGAAGGCGTCGCGCTGATTTCCTCGTTTGAATTAGTAACGGTTACGGTGACGAATCCGTTGACCAGCGGGCACGCTGGCGAAGCGCCAAGCAGCGCGATTGTGTTGGGGATGACCGCTCCGTTGCGCCTTAACAAAAGCGGTTCAACCTTAAGCGTGACCCGCAACGTGGCTGCGCCTGACCAAGCTAGTTCTTTATCCGTCGCCGAAGTCCAGCAAATCATCGCGCAAGCTGTCGCTGAAGCCGATGCGCAAAATCTAAAAGTCACCATCGCCGTCGTTGACGCCGAAAGCAATGCGCTCGGTACGTTTGCGATGACGGGCGCGGCGGCGACTACGCGCGTAGGCGGCGCGACCGGGTGTACGCCGACGGGTTGCGCGAACGCGAGCTTGCCGCTGCGTTGCGGACTCGAAGGCGTATGCGTACCGAGTTGTGCGGCTTCGCTTGCCAAAGCCGTGACGGGTTCGTTTTTAAGCAGCCGTGGGCATGCATTTTCTACGCGCACGGCCAGCTTCATCGTTCAAGAACACTTTCCGCCCGGCGTGAACTTTCAGGGCAGCGGGCCGTTGTTCGGCGTGCAGTTTTCTCAGTTGTTATGCAGCGATGTGAATCCGCGTTCGGCTTTAGGTTTGTCAGCTGACCCCGGCGGATTGCCGCTTTATAAAAACGGCGTCAAGGTTGGCGGAGTAGGCATCGAAGGCGACGGACGTTACACGCTGGCTGAAGCCGTGACGAATCCGCAGGAGGAAATTATCGCGCTCGCGGCGCAACGGGGTTTTGCCGCGCCCGACGAAATCACGGGCGACAAGATCATCGTCAATGGCATTCGCTTTCCTTACGTTAAAGCCGCGACGCCTCCGACGCGCACGGTGCAAGCCTTTGTCGCGTTGGCGGGTGCGACTGTGACGTGTTTGGGATTGTCGCCAGCGGCGGTACGCGCTGCGTTGCCGAGCGAGTTTATCAACGCGACGGTTGGCGACGCTCCGGCGGGACGTATCAATACGAGATTGTTTCCGGCAGGTGCGGCTTCGTTCGCCAGCACCTCGGATTTGTCATCAGCCGAGGTCACGCGCTTGCTGACGCAAGCCGCCAAGCAAGCCTTTCTCACGCGCGCTGCGATTCGCCAGCCGCTCAACAGTGCCGCTGAAGTGAACATCACGGTCTGCGATGCCGACGGCAAAATCCTCGGTATCTTCAGCACGGCGGACGCTCCGATTTTCGGCTTTGACGTATCGGCGCAGAAAGCCCGCTCGGCTGCATTCTTTAGCCACGCTGATGCAGCGAATCGTTTGCGCAACGCAGGTTTTGGATCGTTCGTCACGGCAAGCGAACAGGACGGTTTGCGGCTCATAGGTTCGCAAGCCTTCAGTGACCGCGCTATTGGATTTCTGGCTCGTCCGTTTTATCCCGACGGCATTGATCGCACGCCGAACGGGCCTTACTCCGTGCCGATAACGAACTTCAGTCCGTTTAACGTAGGCTTGCAACTCAGTCTGATTCAACAGCCGTTCTTCGAAAACTTGTTGATGTTTATTGATAGTGGCAATGTCGTGGCGGGAACTGACGCGCTCACGAAACCTTGCCCGACGGCTTCACTGGCTTCGTTGGCAAACGGTTTGCAAATCTTTCCGGGCAGCGTCGCGCTGTATAAAAACGGCAAACTCGTCGGAGCCATCGGTGTCAGCGGCGATGGCGTAGATCAAGACGACATCATTGCTGCGATGGGTAGCACCGGGTTTGAAGCGCCGGAAAACATTCGCACCGATCAGGTCTTTGTGCGCGGCACGCGCTTGCCTTATGTGAAGTTTCCGCGCAATCCGAATCGTGAGTGATCAAGCAGCGGAATGAGAGCGTAATGGCTCAGATGACCATTGTTTTTCTCGCATCAGCGCCTTCGCGCACGGCAACAATCTCAGCAATCGGCAAGGGGTGGGCTTTGCCTTTCAGCGGCGTCGAACCCAGCGGACGAAAAACAAATTCATGGCCGATCAATTGGCTAGTCGTTTCGCTGACGAGGATTTGTCCGCCCTTCGCCATGCTATCAAGTCGCGCTGCGATGTTCACCGTGTCGCCGATGGCGGTGTAATCCGTGCGTTTTTCACTACCGATGTAACCCACTAGCGCCGTACCCGTATTGATGCCGATGCCGACTGAAACCGCAGGCAAGAGGTCGCGTTGCAAACTTTCGTTGAAGGCGGCGAGCGCTTGTTGCAACTCCCACGCGGCCCGCGCCGCCTTGAGTGGATGTTGTGAGTCTTCGTAAGGCGCGCCGAAAAACGCGAACAATCCATCGCCGATGTATTTATCCAGCGTGCCGTCATGATGAAAGATGATTTCACTCGCCAGCGAAAAATAACGGTTTAGCATCTCGACGATTTCTTCAGGCGGACGTGTTTCTGACAGCGAGGTGAAACCGCGAATGTCAGCGAACAGCACGCTGATATTTTGCCGGACGCCGCCGAGTTTCAGCGCGCCAGTGCCGCGCATCACGGCGTCAACCACCGAAGGCGGCAGGAAGCGTTCGAAGCGCGTGCGTGCGGCGGCTTGTTGTTGCAAGCGGTCGTGCGCCTTGGCCGTGTTAACGGCGAGTCCGGCTTGAATGGCGATGGTGTTGAGCAACTCTAGATCGTCAGCCTCAAAGCGTTGCGTCACGTCTTGCAAGTCAGCGTAAATCATTCCGACCAATTCGTTCGAAGCTAAAATCGGCGAGGCAATCACCGAACGAGTGCCAGTCAGCAATAAACTGTGCGCGGCATAAGGCATGGCGTCTTTGCCGATTTCAGCCAGCAACAGACCGGCGCGTTGGCTCGCTACCCGTGTGAGTACGGTTTGGCTGATCGGCAGCTCAAGGTTGGCAGCAGGGAAATCAGCGCGCCAACGCATCGCCGTGGGCAGGTAATCGCCGTCTTCGTCTTTCATCAAAATCACTACGCGCACGGCGGGCGTAACGGTCAGCACGGCGGTCAATACATGTTCATAAATTTCTTGTTCGCTTAACACTGCGCCGAATTTGAGGCTGAGTTCGTAAAACAGTTTGAGTATGCGAGCTTTCTTTTCTAGCTCGATTTGCAGCAACTCTCTGGTGATCGTTGTAGCAGGCTTATCGCCCCAGCCGACGACGGTTTCATAAATTTGCGAAGGCAGCTTTTGTAATAACGGCTGCAACCCTTGATCAGCTTGCGTCAGGCGCGCCGTTGTCACGTCGAGAATTTCAATTTCGGTCGAACCCAGCTTGACGCGGTTGCCTTCTTCCAGTTTCACCGCGCTGTGAATTTCCATGCGCTGGCCGTTGAGAAACGTACCGTTGCCGCTGTTTAGGTCGGTGACCCGCAACGTGTCCTGTTCGAGTTGAAAGAGCAGGTGATGGCGCGAGACGCGCAAGTCGTCGAGTACGATGTCGTTTTCGGTCTCGCGCCCTACGGTGACGGCGGCTTTGGTGAATTCGTAATTTCTGACGCGCTGATCGCCCGTCGTTATTTTTAAGCTAAACATATCGGTATCGAAGTCTAACGGACAAATGAGTCATCGCAAAGGAATGAAAAACTGGTTTTCAGCAAGTTATTTTTCAGCAAGGATTTCTCAGTCATATTCTTTTTGGCTCGCAGGTTTGTCGCAGTCACTAGCCTGTTGTAAATTCCGCCCGTCAATCAACATTCCCAATCACTCGGTTTCAAGATTTCAAATTTTCAAAATTTGTCTGTGGAAGTAAGTCTATGCGTAACGTTAAACTTTTTTTGCTCCTCGCTCTTGCAGTTCTCGCCTTTAGCGTCTCGCGTTTTGAACGCACGTTGCTGGCTCAATCAAACGCCAACGTGGATTTCATACGCGATATACAGCCGATCTTCACAGCGCATTGCTCAGGTTGCCACGGTGCAACCAAACAGCTTTCACAGCTTCGATTAGACAGCCAGCCGAGCGCTGCGCGTGTCATCAAGGCAGGCGATGCTCTAACGTCGCGGCTCTTTCAGCGCGTGAGCAAAGACAACAGCGCGCACGGCGAACCGCGAATGCCAAAAGGCGCGGCTCCGTTGACGGCGGCGCAACTTGCGCTGATCGAACGTTGGATCAACGAAGGCGCAACGTGGCCGGAAAGCGCTTCCGCCAAAGTCGAAAGCAAGCACTGGGCTTTCATTCCGCCCGTTCGCGCGGCTTTGCCTGCGGTCAAAAATAAAGCGTGGGTGAAAAACGCGATAGACACATTCATTCTCGCGCGGCTTGAACAAGAGGGGCTGACGCCATCGCCCGAAGCCGATCGCGTGACGTTGCTGCGCCGTTTGAGTCTCGATCTGATTGGCTTGCCGCCTACGCCGGAAGAGGTGGATGCGTTTTTGAAGGATGTTTCGCCGCAGGCGTATGAGAAACAAGTTGATCGTTTATTGGCTTCGCCTCATTACGGCGAACGTTGGGGGCGGCAATGGCTGGACGCGGCGCGCTATAGCGATTCTGATGGTTACGAAAAAGACAAGCCGCGTTTCGTGTGGTTCTATCGCGATTGGATCGTCAATGCGCTGAACCGCGATTTGCCTTACGACCAGTTTTTGATGCAACAAATCGCGGGCGATTTGATGCCGCGTTCCAAAGATGCGCAAGCCGCGCAAGATCAACTCGTAGCCACGGGCTTTTTGCGCAATTCGATGATTAACGAAGAAGGCGGCGTCGAACCGGAACAATTCAGAATGGAAGCGATGTTCGACCGCATGGACGCCATCGGCAAAGCGATGCTCGGCCTCACGATTCAATGCACGCAATGCCACAACCACAAGTTCGACCCGTTCAAGCAGGAAGAGTATTACCGCGTGATGGCCTTCTTGAATAATTCGCACGAAGGCGCACAGGTCGTTTATACGCCTGCCGAACAAATGAAACGCGCCGACATCCTCACGCAAACCCGCGAGATCGAAGCGAAACTCAAAGAAATCAAACCCGATTGGATGGCCGCGCTGAACGCCTGGGAAGACCGCGTGAGAAATGATCAGCCCAAGTGGGAAGTGATTCAGCCGACGTGCATAGACATTACGAATGGCGGCGCGAAATACATGCCGCAAAACGACGGATCGTTTTTGCAGCTTGGTTACGCGCCGACCAAACACAAGGTGCTGTTCACGATGAAAACCGACGTGCCTAACATCACGGCCTTTCGCATCGAGTTGATGAACGACCCCAACCTGCCCGCCAATGGGCCGGGGCGTTCGATTTTCGGCACAGGCGCCTTGAGCGAATTTGAGATCAACACCTTGCCAGGTACGTTCAAAGAAAGCGGCAAGAGCGAAGACGACGTTAAGAAAGCCGCACCTGCTAAATTTGTCAGCGCGACTGCCGACATCAATTTGCCCGAAACCGAAATCAGACCGATCTATTCAGACCGCAGCAACAAGCGTCGCGTCGAAGGGCCGGTGGATACGCGATTGACGGCAACCCCGACACCGCGTGGGGACACGATGCTGGGCCTTACTTCCGCAATCTGCCGCGCAAGGCCGTATTCGTTTTAGAAAAGCCGCTGAGCTTCAAGCCCGAAGATGACGGATTGCGTTTATACATTCGTGTCAACCAAAACCACGGCGGCAGGAACAGCGACGACAATCAAAACAACAACCTCGGACGCTTCCGCATTTCT
>JANNUY010000516.1:0-5461 GCA_031414155.1 Acidobacteriota bacterium | reverse complement strand
CGCGGCTCATCCATCCGCCCCACCAACTGGCGAAGCTCAATATGTCTTGCAAAGGCAAAAGCCATAGGCGCGGTAACACAGCGGCATCGTGCAACACGCCACGCCCCAACAGAATTGCCAAAAACATCCGCACCAGCAAGGTCAGCGTCAGCAACACGAATGTCAGGTTACTGGGGAAAAAACCAAAGAGCAAAAGCGACCAACTCAAGGCGTAAGTAAAACCCTGGCCGAAATATCCTGCCGGACGCGAATAGCGCGTGCTGCGGTTCCAGCGCAAGCGATGCTGAAAGGTTGGCGTGAAACCAATCGTCGAAACGTGATGGTCAACCGCAATGGTATCTAACACAACTCGCCAGCCCGCACGGTCAGCCCAATGGCCTAACACGAAATCATCGGCGAGATAATCGCGCATCGCGGCAAATCCGCCAATGTCAGCGAGACATTGTTTGCGAATCGCCATCGAAGGGCCAAGCGCAAATTTCATCCCTTCCAGTTTTTCTGCCACGATTATGCTTGCCATAAATTCCGTAGACATTCCCAGTGCTTCCAGCTTCGCCCAAAATTCATTGCGAGCGACACCCCGATATAGATGAGTTAATGCACCAACGTTCTGATCGGCAAAAACTCTGGCGATGGCACGCAAATAATTTGGCGCTGCTTCAGTGTCGCTATCGGTAATGACCAATAAATCATAACTCGCGGCGGTAGTCATTTTTTCCATGCTATAAACTTTGGCGTTGGCATAAGGCGGTTCGCCCGTGAACAACAATTGCGATGGAATGTGTGGATAACGCTGGCGCAAACGATTAACTATGATTACTGATGGGTCTAAAGCAGTGCGCACAGCAAAGATAATTTCATAATGCGAGTAATCTTGCATGAAGAAACTGGTTAGGTATTTTTCGAGATCAGTCTCTGCGCCGTGTAATGGCTTGAGCAAGGTAATTGGCGGAAAGGCGGTTAGCTCTGGCTGAATAAGCTGAACCTGACGTCGTCGAAATTGCCCAACGCAATAAAGCGCCGAACACTGATAAACAAATGAGCCGCTTGCCATCACGGCTAAGAGAATTAAGATGGCTGTCATTCAAGCTCTCCTAGGGGACGCGAATTCGGCAACGATTGGTTCGTAAATAACCACTTCCCTCCGCTGTAACTTAATCGGTGCAACTGCTCACTGCCTACTAATTGGCGAAACCGAGGTAACTCAGCGTTGGCAGTCGCAAGGAAATGCCGCTCGCCACTTAACCAACGCGCAACGAATTCAGCGTCTGCAATAAATACTGATGGTGCGTCTGGCGCATAAGAGCCATAATCGAGATTCATTTTTCGCCCGTTGAGCAACAAAGCTCTGCGATTGGAATAAAAAAACACCGAAGAAAAAGAATAATACTGGTCATCCACAATTAATTGCCCGGGCGGCGCAGCATTGAGAGCTTCGGCTAACGGACGCGAACCGAAATAAGGGTTCAGCGTAACCATTGCCAACCGCGCGGCGTTGAAAATCACTAGCATCATTAGCGCCAAACCCAGCACGGCAAAGCGCGCACTGCGCCAAAAGGCAGTGAATGCGCCAAGCGCGAACCCGCAAAAGGCAATGGCAAGTGGCACACGCAACCACGCCATTGAATCAAAAGTGAGATCACCGGCTTTACCTAAAGAAAGGGTATAAACCTGATTGTCCATTACGTTGGCGATGTCGCCCATAGCCGAAATATGCCGAACCTTCCACCAAACCGCACAACAGGCAAGCGCCGCGCACCCTGCCAGCGCTCCGGTGAAGTAACTCGGCCAACGTTTTTTTCGGTCAGCAACAATAACTGCGTTACCCACTAACAACGCCAACGCCGGATAACAAGGCATCGAGTAATATTCTTGCGTCGTTGAAAACGTGAAAAATAACAATGTAAAACTGACCCAACACACACAAAGCAATCTTGCGCGCCCTGCACGCGAAGCAGGCGAAAAACTCTGGCGCGCAATCAACGGAAAATAACAACTCCACGGAAAGAGCCACAACAGGTGAAGCAGCCAAAAGGCCAAGCGCGGGACGGTGTTGTAATCGCGCGGATAACGTATGTTCAAGTAACGAAACAAATGCTCGTTCAAAAAGAAGAACCAGAAAAAGCCGTGATACTTACCCGGCTCGCTGCGCATGGTGAAATCGAAATAGGGCGGATTGCGCAGCGTTGCCAAAACCAACCACGGCAAACAAATAACCAGCAGTACAAGCACCGTAAGCCACAGCCGGGATCGTCGCCAGAGTTGCCAATCAAATAACTGGCGGGTCAGCAATAAATAACATAAAGTTGCGCCTACGGGAAAAACCCAAGCTACCAACCCTTTCAACATAAAGCCTGAACCAAGCGCAAACCCTAACACGGCAGCCCAGCGTTTTAACTTCGCCGCTTCGGGTTCGAGCAAGCGTAAGAGCGCGAGCATTGTCATCGTCGTCGTCAAAGTTAGTACGACATCGGGAATTAAAATGCGGGTGAATAACAATAATCCTACGCAAGTTGCCATTATGACACCGGCTACGGTTCCGACTTGCTCGGTAGGTTCGTCCCGAAAAGCCCAACGCCCGAAATAACAAACCAGCCAACACAGCGCGACCGAGGCCAAAGCAATTGGGATGCGCGCAGCCCAATCGCTCACGCCAAAAATTACATAAGAGACGGCGACGATCCAAAACCTTAAAGCGGGCTTTTCAAAATAGGCGATGCCATTCAGGCGCGGAGTTACCCAGTCGCCTGAGGTCAGCATATTTTGTGCGATTTGGGCGGTGACGCTGTCTACGTCATCCATCAGGGCAGGCGGGCTGGCGATGGTCACGAAAGCCAGAATAAGCGTGGCGAAAAATAATAACTGCCAGGTAACAAAAGGCGGTCTTTGCATGCAGGGCGCATCTTACTACGACAACCTAATCGGTTGCCATAGCTCAAAAAAAATAGAGGCAGCGTGAGGGATGCACACGCTGCCTCCAGCTAAAGCAAGCAACTCAAATCAGAGATTAGGGCTTCTTGCCGTATTTTTTGATGTGTTCTTCGGTGGCGCTGCCCTGCCAGTCTTCGCGGCGGATGCGTCCTTTGAAAAATTCGAGTTGTTCATCTACCCAATCAATGTCGGCCTCTTTCCAGCTAGCCACTTGTTTGAAGAAATAGATGCCGAGTTTATGCAGCATTTTTTCCAACACGGGACCGACACCGTAAATCAGCTTCAGATCGTCATATTCACCACGACCGGGACGGTTCGTGCGATAATACTCCATCTGCTGTAGCGGGTTGAGTTTAACCTTTTTGGGCTTCTCCTCGGTTTTGGGTTTATCAGCCTTCGGTTCTTTTACCGCTTTAGGTTTAACGACTTTTGGTTCAGCAGCCTTAGCGGGAGCAGGAACTTCTACTACTCGCTCGACGATTTTGACTTGGGGTTCGGCGCTTTCGAGTTCGCGGATGCGCAAGCGCAGCCGCTTGATTTCGCCGTCTTTGTCGTTCGTCAGCGTGTTGAAACGTGATTCCCATTGCGTCAGTTGCACGCGATATTTTTCAGTATCGCCAGCCGCCGCCGCTTGAGCTGATGCCGTACCCAGTTGGGCAACGCGCGCGGTGAGGCGAGCGATTTCGGCGTCTTTATCGCTGGTTGCTTTGCGATAACGCGCGTCCCATTCGCCGTCTTTGGCTTGCAAAGACTTGGCGAGTTGAGTTTCAGCGATTTTCGCTTGTGCGTCACGCTCGCCGACAAAGGCTTCGAGTTCGCCAATGCGCCAGCGTAACTGGTTAAGCGCCTCATCGTTCGACGCCGCGAATTGCTTACGTTCATCAGTAAGCGTTGCAAGTTGTTTATCGCGTTCGGCCAGTTGGCCGCTCAGGCCTTCAAGTTCACGAATGCGCAAGTTAAGCCGTCCGATTGATTCGTCGCGTTCGCCCAATGAAACCTCAAGCGAACTGACGCGCGTGCGCACCTGACCGAGTTCCTGGTCTTTGGTGGCAAGCTGTCCGCCTTGCGCTTCGAGTTCGGCAAGTCGGCGTTTCAACTTGTCGGCCTCACTGTCACGTTCGCCCACAAAGGCTTCAAGCTCGCCGATGCGCCAGCGCAACTTGCCGAGGTCTTCGTCTTTGGTCGCCAGTGATTGCGTGTGCGTGACAGTTAGCGAAGCGATTTGTTGATCGCGTTCGGCAATGACGGCACCTGATTTTTCGAGTTCAGCGACGTGGCGTTTCAACTTGTCGGCTTCGCTGTCACGTTCGCCGATGAAGGCTTCGAGTTCGCCTACGCGCCAACGCCATTTATTGAGGTCGTCATCTTTCGCCGAAAGCATCTGTGTGTGCGAGGCGGTCAAAGCCACGAGTTGTTGATCGCGTTCGGCAACGGAGGCGTTTAGGCTTTCGAGTTCGGCGAGGCGGCGTCTCAGCTTTTCAGCTTCGGTTTCGCGTTCGCCGACGAAGGCTTCGAGTTCGCCAATGCGCCAATGTAACTTGGCGAGGTCTTCGTCTCTCTGAACCAATATCAGATTGTAACGGCTTTCCCAATCGCCCAGCTTGCCGCTGACCTCAGCTTGCGCTTTTTGCGCTTTGCTCAGATCGCCCTCAAGCCCAGTGAACTTGAGTTGCCATTCTGTGACTTGCTTATCGTACTCGGCGCGAACCGTCCCTAGTTCGCTTTCGGCAGTTTTGAGTTTGCCTTCCAACGGTTCGAGTGCGGCAAAACGAACTTGCCACTCTTTGGCTTTCGCTTCGTGATCGGCTCGCGCCGCAGCTAGATTGCTTTCGGCAGTTTTAAGTTTGCCTTCCAACGGTTCGATATCTTTGACCTTAATTTGCAGCAAGCCAATCGCAGCATCTTTGTCTTTGAACGCAAAGACTTGTGCGGTTTCGACTTCAGCCAGCTTGGCTTGGCGCGCGCCGTCTGATTTTTCGAGTTCGACAATGCGTAAGCGTAAGCGTGCGACTTCGGCATCTTTCTCGCCAAGTTGCAGCTTGTGAGAAACTTCGGCATCGCGAAGCGTCGCTTCGTGGTCGGGTTTCATCGTTTCGACGGCAACGAGTGCAGCAGCGGCTCCGGCAGCAGCAGCCTCGAGTTCGCCGAGGCGCAAGCGAAAGTGTTGGGCTTCGCTCTCTTTGTCTCCGACGGCAGCTTTACGAGCGGCTTCGGTGTCCTTGAGTTTGTTTTCAAGGTCGAACAGCCGGTTGTCGTTGTCGCGGGCGCTGTCTTCGCTGGCGGTGAGCTTGCGGCGCAAGTTGTCGAGTTCGCCATCCACTTTACCAGCGTTGGCTTCGAGGTTGGTCACGAGGCCCTGCAAGCGCGCCACTTCATCCGCTTTGGCTTGCGCCGCCGCTGCGAGATCGACTTTGAGTTTGGCGATTTCGTCGTCTTTGGCTTGCGAGCCTTCGGCGAGTCTTGCCTCGAAGCCTTTGATCTTCAGATCGCGGTCTTTGAGTTGCAGTTCCAACGGAGCCAACGAATTGAC